>NZ_BAAASL010000012.1:0-254995 GCF_039532865.1 Streptomyces luteosporeus | reverse complement strand
GGATACCGCCGCCCGGCTCGCGCAGCCCGAGCGGGGCGGCGGTATCCGGCTGGCGGGCACGCGCGCGGTGCGCGACCGGCGGGTGCACCTGGTCGGGTACGGACCGTCGGCGAGCACCGTCGGCGCGAACCGCGCCGGGCGCGCGGCCGTGCGGGCCGCCGGCCGCGCGGCCTCGGCCGCGGCGGCCAGGGCCGCGAGCCGGTCCTCCAGCAGGGCGGCCCGGTGGGCGACGCTCGCCTCGCCGCCGCGGGCCCGGTCCAGTTCCCGCTGCAGCGACTCCCGTTCACGGTCGAGGTTCTCGCGGCGGGAGGTGCGGGAGGCCAGGCGCAGCCCCGCCTGCTGCCGGTCCTCGCGGCGCCGCTCGTACTCGCGCTCGGCCGCGGCCAGCGCCTCGCAGGCGGGCAGCAGGTCGTGGGAGGCGCGGGTGGCGGCGGCGTGCCGGTCCTCCAGCCCGGCGAGGGCGCCGGCGAGGCCGGCGGCGGGCTCGTCACCGGCCTCGGCCGTGGCCGCGGCCAGTTCCTGGCGCAGGGCGCGCAGCCGGCCCTCGGCGGCCTCGCGGCGCGCCTCGGCGCGCTGGTGGGCGGCCAGGGCCGCCTCCGCGGCCGCCCGGTCCACGTGGCCGGCCCCGGCCCGGGCGGGCGCCGGGTGCTCGGTGGCGCCGCACACCGCGCAGGCCCGGCCGGGCCGCAGGCCGGCGGCGAGCTCGGCGGCCATGCCGTCCAGGCGGCGCTCCTTCAGGTCGAGCCAGTGGGCGCGGGCGTCGAGGGCCTCGGTGCGCACGGCGGGCAGGCCGGCCTCTGCCTCCTCGGTCTGCCGGGCGAGGGCGTCGCGGCGGCGGGCGGCCTCCAGGCGGCGGCGGGCCGGGGCGAGCTGTCCGGCGAGCCGCTCGGCCAGGCCGACCGCGTCCCGGGCGGTCTCGATGCGCTGCCGGTGGTGCTCGCGGGTGCTCTCCCAGACCGCGAGCCACTGGTCGGCCTCGGCCAGTGCGTCCTCGTCGGCACGGGCCTCGGCCTGCAGGGCGGCGGTTTCCGCGGCAATGGCGGCAGCGCGTTCCTCGGCCCGGCGGGCGGCGGACAGGGCACCGAGCTCCTCGCGCAGGGTGCGCTCGGCGGCGGCCAGTTCGCCGGCGTCGTCGCCGCGGTGCGCGGCGGGCAGTGCCTCGCGGGCCTGCTCCTCGGCGGTGGTGGCGGCGCGGTGCGCGGCGGCGGCCTTCTCGCGCAGCTCCAGGGCCGGCGCGACGGACTCGGCGGCCGCGGCGCGCTCCAGGCGGGCGCGGGCGGCCTCGTACGCGTCGCGGCGCGCGGCCAGCGCCTCGCCGCGGCGTACGGCCTCCGCGTGGCGGAGCCGACCTGCCGCGAGGCGCGCCGCGTTCTCGGCGTGCTGCCGGGCGTCGCGGTGGGCGTCCTCGGCGGCCCGTACGGCGGCGTCGGCGACGGCGAGGGCCTCGCGGGCGTTGCTGCGGGCGAGGGCGGCCCATTCGAGCACGGCCTCGGCGAGCCCGTGCTCGCCCGGGGCGAGGGTGCCGGTGGGGTGGGGGCGTGCCGCCTGGGCGGGGACGGTGGCGCGCCGGGTGCGGGTGGCTGTGGAGGTGGGGGTGCCCCGGTCCCTCCCCCAGCTACCGCTGGGAGGTGCCCCCACTTTCACCGTTTCCTGGGGGCTGCGCCCCCAGCCCCCCGCTTCGGGGCTCCGCCCCGTGCCCCGTCCGGGGGCTCCGCCCCCAGGACCCCCTGCGGGCGAGGCGCCGCCGCTGTGTCGGGCGGCAGACGGCTCGGCCGTCGACGGGGAGGGTGTGGCCACCGCGGGGAGCGTGGGGTCGGCCGCGGCCTGTTGCATACGGTGGGCCAGGGCGAGCAGGTGCTCGTCTCCGCTGCGCACGCGGGTCTCGGCCGCGCGGCGCTGTGCGGCGAGGTGTTCCTCGACGGCGAGGAAGCGGCCGGTGCCGAAGAGGCTGCGCAGCAGCTTGCCGCGGGCGGCGTCCTCGGCGCGCAGGAAGCGGGCGAAGTCGCCCTGCGGCAGCAGCACGACCTGGCAGAACTGGTCGCGGCTCATGCCGAGCAGCTGCCCGATCTCCTCGCCGATCTCCTGGTGGGAGCGGCTGAGGCCCTTCCATTCCGCTGCCCCGGCGGGCTTCTCGCGCAGGGCGCTGAAGGCCTTCTCCTTGGTCAGGCCGCTGCCGCGCTTCTTGGGCCGGAGCTGTTCGGGCCGGCGGGTGACCTCCAGGCGGCGGCCGGCGACGGTGAACTCCAGCACGACCTCGGTCGCCGTGCCGGATTCGGCGTGGTCGCTGCGCAGGGCGAGGTCGCTGCCCCGCCGGGCGCCGGGGACCTCGTTGTAGAGGGCGTAGCAGACCGCGTCGAGGACGGAGGTCTTGCCGGCGCCGGTGGGGCCGTGGAGCAGGAAGAGCCCGGCTGCCGACAGGTCGTCGAAGTCGATGTGCTGGGTGCCGCCGAAGGGCCCGAAGGCGGTGATCGTCAGCTGGTGGAGCCTCACCGGGCCACCTCGCGGGCGGTCTCCTCGGTGCGTACGGCGTCCAGGGCGGCGGTGAGCACCGCGCGTTCGGCGTGGTCGGGGCCGCGCCCGCGCACGTGGGCCACGAAGTCCTCGGCGATCTGCCGGTCGGTGCGGCCGCGCAGCCGCTGGGCGTAGGAGGCAGGGGCGTCGTCGCCGGGGGCCCGTTCGGGGTCGAACAGCAGGCTGAGGACGTGCGGGAAGCGGCGGGCGAGGCGGGCCATCGGGCCGGCCGGTCGCACGGGGTCGGTGAGGGTGGCCTCGACCCAGGCGTCCTCGTGCGCGTCGAGGGCGGGGTCGGCGAGCAGGTCGGCGAGGTGGCCGCGGATGCGGGCCAGGGGCCGGGGCACGGGGCAGTCGACGCGCTCGGCGGTGATCCCGCCGGCGGGGCCGAGGTCGACGAGCCACATGGTCTTGCGGTGGTCGGCCTCGGAGAAGGAGTACGCGAGCGGGGAGCCGGAGTAGCGGATGCGCTCGTCGAGGGTCTGGCAGCCGTGCAGGTGGCCGAGGGCGACGTAGTCGGCGCCGGCGAAGGTCTCGGGGGGCACGGAGGCGACGCCGCCGACGGTGATGTCGCGCTCGCTGTCGCTGGGGGTGCCGCCGGTGACGAAGGCGTGGGCGAGGACGACGGAGCGGGTGCCGGCGGGCCGGGCGGCGAGGTCGGCGCGGACCCGGTCCATGGCGGCGCCGAGCACGGCGGCGTGGCTGCTGCCGCCGGCGCCGAGTTGCTCGCGCACGAGGGCGGGTTCGAGGTAGGGCAGGCCGTAGAAGGCGACGTCGCCGTGGTCGTCGGCCAGGACGACGGGGGTGGCGCAGGTGGCGGGGTCGGTGCGCAGGTGTATGCCGGCACGGTCGATGAGGCCGGCGCCGACGCCGAGGCGGCGGGCGGAGTCGTGGTTGCCGGAGATCATGACGGTGGGCACGGACAGGGCGGCGAGGCGGTGGAGGGCCTCGTCGAAGAGCTCGACGGCGGCGAGCGGGGGGACGGCCCGGTCGTAGACGTCGCCGGCGACGAGGACGGCGTCGACGTGGTGTTCGCGCACGGTGTGCACGAGGTGGTCGAGGAAGGCGCGCTGGGCCCCGAGCAGGCCGACGCGGTGGAAGGACCGGCCCAGGTGCCAGTCGGAGGTGTGCAGCAGCCTCACCGCAGGGCTCCGGCCCGCATCTCGTCTCCTCCGTTGTCGCCCCGTGCCACGTCCGCTCCGCGCGGCACCCTGTTCCTCACCCGGCTCAGTTTCTCATCGCTCAGGCGTCGCCGTACGCCTCTCCGCCGAGGTCGAGGCGCGCGGTGCCGGCGGTGGTGTCGGCGAGCCAGGCACGGAAGTCCGCCACGTCGGCCTCGGGCAGGCCGATCTCGATGCGGACCTCGCTGCCGTAGGTGACCTCGCGCACGTCCCGGCCGGTGGCGCGCAGTTCGTTCTCCAGCTTTCCGGCGCGCTGGTGGTCGGTGGTGACGGTGGCGAGCCGGAAGCGGCGGCGGGTGACGGTGCCGAGGGTGTCGAGGGCCTCGCCGACCACTCCGCCGTAGGCGCGGATCAGGCCGCCGGCGCCGAGCTTGACGCCGCCGAAGTAGCGGGTGACGACCGCGACGACGTAGCGCATCTCTCGCCGGACGAGCATCTGCAGCATGGGCACGCCGGCGGTGCCGCCGGGTTCGCCGTCGTCGCTGGCCTTCTGCACGGAGCCGTCGGCGCCGAGGACGTAGGCCCAGCAGTGGTGGCGGGCGGTGGGGTGCTCCTTGCGGACGCGGGCGAGGAACGCCTGGGCCTCCTCCTCGGTCGCGGCGGGCGCGAGCGCGCAGAGGAAGCGCGACTTGTTGATCTCGATCTCGTGCACGCCCTCGCGCGCCACCGTGCGGTACTCGTCCTGCATCCCGCCAGCCTAAAGGCTCGCCCGGGGGCGGGAATGGGGGGCGGCGGGCGGTCGTTGAGCGGGCATGTACGCAGAACCGGGAATCATCCGGAAGATCATCGAGGAGACCGGCGACACCTGGGCGGTGGTCGGTCTCTCGTCCAACGAGCGGCGTGCGGCCTTCGGGGTCGCCGGGATCCTGCAGCAGTACGGCAAGCGCGTCGTGCCCGTGCACCCCAGGGCGGAGACGGTGCACGGCGAGCGGGGGTACGCCTCGTTGGCGGAGGTTCCCTTCGACGTGGACGTGGTGGACGTCTTCGTGCGCTCGGAGCTGGCGGGCGCGGTGGCGGACGAGGCCGTGGCGATCGGCGCGAAGGCCGTGTGGTTCCAGCTCGGGGTGGTCGACGAGGACGCCTACGACCGGACGCGGGCGGCCGGGCTGCTGATGGTGATGGACCGCTGCCCGGCGATCGAGATCCCGTCCCTGGGCCTGCGGGCCGCGCGGCGGCAGAAGGCCGGCGCCCCGGGCCAGGGGCCCGGGGGTGCACTGCCCGCCTGGTGACGCCGGCCGCCGGGGCCTGCGTTAGCGTCCCTTCATGATCACCACACGCCGGGCGGGCCCCGAGGACGCCGCCGAGATCGTACGGTTGCGCCGGCTGATGTTCGCAGCGATGAAGGGCCGTGACGCGGCCGGTCCGTGGGAGCGGGAGGCCGAGCGGATCGCCCGGGAGCAGCTGGCGGCCGCGGATCCGGTCCTCGGGGCCTTCGTCGTGGACGGCGCCCCGGGGCAGGGGCCCTCGCATCTGGCGGCGTGCGCAGTGGGGCGGCTGGAGGAGCGGCTGCCGGCGCCCGGTCATCCCACCGGGCGCTTCGGTTTCGTCTTCAATGTCTCCACGGACGAGCGGTACCGGGGCCGGGGGTACGCCCGGGCGACGACCGAGGCGCTGCTGGGCTGGTTCGCCGAGCGGGGCGTCACGCGCGTGGACCTGCACGCGACGCCGGACGCCGAAGCGCTCTACCGGAGCCTGGGGTTCGCCGAGCACTCGCTCGCCCTGTCGCTCGACGTCTCCCGGCGCCCGGTCGGGCCGTGAGCGGCGCCTGCCCGCCCGCGCGGAGGGGTCAGCGGGCGGGCGGGACGGCGACGGCCATGGTCATCTCGACCGGTTCGGTGCCCGCGTTGCGGTAGACGTGGGGCACGTTGGCCTCGAATGTGGCGGACGTGCCGGCCGGCAGGAGGTGCTCCTCGCCGTCGACGACGAGGGTCAGCTCGCCCGCGGTGACGCGCAGCAGCTCGACGGTGCCGGTCGGGTGGGGGTCGGAGACGCTGCTGTCGCCAGGCATGATGCGCCAGTCCCACAGCTCCAGCGGTCCGCGGGCGTCGGTGCCCACGAGCAGGGAGGTGTGGCTGCCGGCCTCGGTGGACCACATGCGCACCGCCTGCTCGCGGGGGACGAGGCGCACGCGGGCGCCCTGCTCGTAGTCGAGGAGGGTGGTGATGCTCACGCCGAGGGCGTCGGCCAGCTTGACCGTCGTGCCGACGCTGGGGTTGGTCCGGGCCTGCTCGATCTGGATGATCATGCCGCGGCTGACGCCCGAGCGGGCGGCGAGGGCGTCGAGCGTGAAGTGCCGCTCGGCGCGCCAGTGTTTGAGGTTGCGGGCGAGCGATTGCGTGAGCTGGTCGAGGTCCGTCACGATCCGTCCCGTTCATCCCGTCGAAAATAATGTTTCAAGAAGTTCAGTCTCATGCACTACGGTGTCGTGGACGCCACCGTTCATCACACTGTACTGCGAGGTCTTCCCCATGACACCGGTCTTCGCCCTGCTCACCAGCCTGATGTGGGGGCTGGCCGACTTCGGCGGAGGGCTGCTGACCCGGCGCATGCCCGCGCTGACCGTGGTCCTGGTCTCGCAGCTGCTCGCCGTCGTCGCGCTGGGCACGATCGTGGTGGGGACCGGCGGCTGGGCCGAGGCCGGACCGCAGCTGTGGTACGCGGTCGCGGCCGGCGTGGTCGGCCCCGCCGCCATGCTCGCCTTCTACCGGGCCCTGGCGCTGGGCCCCATGGGCGTGGTCTCCCCCCTCGGCGCGCTCGGCGGCGTCGCCGTCCCCGTGGGCGTGGGCCTGGTCCTCGGCGAGCGGCCCGGCCTCCTGCAGCTCGCGGGCATCGTGGTGGCGGTCGCCGGCGTCGTCCTCGCCAGCGGCCCCGGCCTCGGCGGAGCGCCCGTCCAGCGGCAGACCCTCGTGCTCACCCTCGTCGCCGCCTTCGGCTTCGGCTCCGTGATGGCCCTGATCGCCGAGGCCTCGCACAACCTGACGGGCCTCTTCCTCGCCCTGTTCGTCCAGCGCCTGTGCAACGTGGTCGTCGGCGCCGGCGCCCTGTACGCCTCCGTGCGCCGCGGCTCCCCCGCCCTGCCCGAAGGCGGCCGGAGCGCACTGCGCGCGGCGCTGCCCGCCCTGGCCTTCGTGGGGCTGGCCGACGTGGCCGCCAACGGCACCTACAGCATCGCCGCGCACAGCGGGCCCGTGACCGTCGCGGCCGTGCTGGCCTCGCTCTACCCGGTCGTCACCGCCCTGGCCGCGCGCGGCTTCCTCAGCGAGCGGCTGCGCACGGTGCAGGCCGCGGGCGCGGGCCTGGCCCTGGTGGGCACGGTGCTCCTCGCGACGGGCTGACACCGGCCCGCCCGCTTCCGTTGCGCCCGGCCGGCGGCGGCGCCACAGTGATCCCATGACGGGTCGGACCGGCCCCGGCGGCGATCCCGGGCGCGAGGAGCCCGAGACGGCCGTACTCATCGTGGGCGGCGGCCCGGTCGGGCTCACCGCCCGCGTACTGCTGGAGCGCTGGGGCGTACGGACGCTGCTCGTGGAAAAGCGGGACGCGCTCTCGCCGTTCCCCCGCTCCCGGCTGGTCAACGTGCGCTCGATGGAGATCTACCGCCACCTCGGGCTCGCCGCGGCGATCACGGAAAGGGCCTTCCCGCCGGAGTACGGCCGCATCCGCTTCCGGGACACCCTGGACGGCCGCGACTTCGCCACCGCGGCCATGGTCGGCATCGACGCTCCCGTGCCCGAGAGCCCCGTGCGGGGCGTCGTCACCTCGCAGGACCGGCTGGAGCCCGTCCTGCTCGCCGCGGCGGACGCGCCCGTGCGGTTCGGGGTCGAGCTCACCGGCCTGAGCGGGGACG
Source organism: Streptomyces luteosporeus (assembly GCF_039532865.1). Lineage (NCBI taxonomy): Bacteria > Bacillati > Actinomycetota > Actinomycetes > Kitasatosporales > Streptomycetaceae > Streptomyces > Streptomyces luteosporeus. Next base: position 247,456 of record NZ_BAAASL010000012.1, on the reverse strand, counting down.
ACGGCGGCGTCGTGGCCGCTCTCGCCGACCACCGGTGCGGCGGCGGGACGCGGGTGCGGGCCCGGTACGTCCTGGCGGCGGACGGCGCGCGCTCCACCGTCCGGCAGTTGCTGGGCACCGGCACCACCGGCCCCGGGGCGCTGGGGCACTTCACCACGGTCGTGTTCGACGCCGACCTCGACCGCTGGTGCGCCGGCCGGCCCGCCGGGGTGTACTTCACCGCGCACGGCATGTTCGCCCCCCTCCACCCCGAGGGCGGCTGGGCCTGGTTCGCCCCCACGCCCGAGGACGCCGGGGGCGCCGACTGGCCCGGCCTCGTCTCGCAGGCGCTGGGCCCCCGCGCGGGGGTGCGGGCCGAGGTGGTGCGGGTGCAGCACTGGGTGATGAACGCGTTCGTCGCCGACCGCTTCGGCCACGGCCGCGTCCTGCTGGCCGGCGACGCCGCGCACGCGATGCCGATCGTCGGCGGCCTGGGCATGAACACCGGCCTCGCCGACGTGCACAACCTGTGCTGGAAACTGGCGGGCGCCGTCCACGGATGGGCCGGCCCGGCCCTGCTGGAGACCTACGGGCAGGAACGGGAACCCGTCGCCCACCGGACCCTGCAGCGGACGGTGGCCAACACCCGGCTCCTGGTCGACGTGCAGAACCGGCGCGCCGAGCAGCTCCGGCGGGGCGAGCCGGCCCCGGACCGGGTGGAACTGCCCTGGTCGCAGGAGTACTTCGCCCAGCTCGGGCTCGTGCTCGGCGTCGCCTACCGCTCCGGCGCGGTCCTGCCCGGCGCCGACGCCCCGCCCGAGCCGCCCGGCACCGGCACCGCCTACGTCCCCACCCCGCACCCCGGCCACCGCATGCCGCACCTGTGGCTCGCACCCGGCCGCTCCACGCTCGACGCCTGCGGCCCGTGGTTCACCCTGTTCACCCCGGACCCCGCCCTGTGGGCGCAGCCCGCCGCCGGACCGTGGCCGCTGCGCGTCGAGGCGCTCGCCGGCGAGCACACCGGCCCCTGCGACCTCGGTCCGCACGGCGCCCTGCTCGTCCGGCCCGACGGCCACATCGGCGCCCGTTGGCGCGAGGGCCCCGAGCGGAACACAGCCCTCCGGCAGGCCCTGTCCCGCCTCACCGGCGTGACGGCGCCCTGACGCGCTCAGCCCTCCATGGCCTCGCGGTGCGCGGCGGCCAGGCCCGTGTACATCTCGGCGTTGAGGCGGATGTGCGCGCGCTCCTCCTCGGTCAGCTCCCGCCGGACCTTGGCCGGCACGCCCGCGACCAGCGAACCCGGCGGCACCTGCATGCCCTGCGGCACGAGCGCCTGCGCGGCGACCAGCGAACCGGCCCCGATGCGGGCGCCGTTGAGGACGGTCGCCCCCATGCCGATCAGCACGTCGTCCTCCACCGTGCAGCCGTGCAGGACGGCGTTGTGCCCGACCGTCACGCGCTCGCCCACGGTGACGGGAAAGCCGGGGTCGACGTGGACGGTGCAGTTGTCCTGGACGTTGCTGCCGGCGCCCAGCACGACGGGGCCGCAGTCGGCGCGCAGCACCGCGTGGTACCACACGCTCGCCCCGGGGCCGAGGGTGACGTCGCCGAGGACGACGGAGGTCGGCGCGGTGAACGCGGTCGCGTCCACGCGCGGCTCCTTGCCGGCCACGCCCCTGATCAGTGCCTGCTGCGTCATGTCCGCCATGTCCGCTCCTCGCCGCCGCGCCGGGTGATCGCTGCTCGATCCGCTGCTTGATCCACTGCTTGATCCACTGCGCACCGTATGCGACGCCGCGCCGGGGCGCCGGAGGGTGCGGCGCAGATCACAGGCGTACGCCGGCGGGTGCACGGCGAGGGCCCCCGGCGCTCACTGCGCCGGGGGCCCTCGTCGTACGCGGCCGGTGGGCCGTCACTCGGCGGCGACCGCCTCGGCCTCGGCGGGCTGCGCGGCCTCCTGGGACGCCGCAGCCTTCTTGGCGCGGATGCGCATCACGACGAACGAGCCCAGGCCGAAGAGGAGCGCGGCCACCAGGCCGAGCCAGGAGAACTTCCCGATCCACTCCTCGGCGACCTTGCCGACGGTGTAGATCAGCGCGACCGTGCCGCCGGCCCAGACGATGCCGCCGAGGACGTTGGCGATGAGGAACTTCCAGTACGGCATCTTCAGCACACCGGCCAGCGGGCCGGCGAAGATGCGCAGCAGGGCGATGAAGCGGCCCACGAAGACGGCCCACATGCCCCACTTGTGGAAGGACCGCTCGGCGGTGGCCACGTGGTGGGGCCCGAAGTGCTTGGGGAACTTGCGGCCGAGCCACTCCAGCAGCGGCTTGCCGCCCTTGCGGCCGATCAGGTAGCCGATCGAGTCGCCGACGATGGCGCCCGCGACGGCACAGGCACCCAGGACGTAGGGGTTGATGTGGTCCTGGGACGCGGCCAGCAGCGTGGCGCTGACGAGCACGATCTCGCCGGGGAGCGGGATGCCCAGGCTCTCCAGCCCGATGACTCCGCCCACCATGAGGTAGACGGCGACCGCCGGTACTGTCTCGAGCCACTCCTGGATGTGCAACGCCGGTTCCTTCCCCGTACGACGACCTGCTTCCCGGCGTGCGCCGCGGGGCGCACGCCGGGAAGCCTACTTGAGGGAGGACTCCCCCAGCGCCCGCGCGGTTGAGCCGCAGCGGCTACTTGTTCGGGCGCAGGGTCCACCAGATGGTCATCTCGCCGGTCTCCGCGCCGTCCTCGCGCGTGATGGAGACGCGCACGGGGAACTCGGGGCGCTGTCCGGCGTCGAGCTCGGCGAGGATCTCGGCGGCGGGGCGGCCGAGCTCGGCGGTGGCGGTGACCGAGCCCATGGCGAGCTTCTTGTAGGCGATCTCGGAGCGCACGGCCAGCGGCGTGGCCCGCCCGAGCTGGTCGCCGAAGGCGGCGAGCACGATGGCGCCGCTGGCGGACTCGGCGAGGGTGAACATGGCGCCGGCGTGCGGGCCGCCGACGTGGTTGTGGTACGCGGGCTGGTCGGGCAGGCGCAGCACGGCGCGCTCGGCGCCGGTCTCCTCGAACTCCAGGTTCAGGGTGCGGACCATGGGCACGGTGGCCGCGAGGAGATCGCCGGTCGAAGTGGGGCTCTGTGACATGCCGCGAAAGTTACCAGTCAGTAGCCTGGTGGGGAAGGGGCCGCCGGTTACCCGGGGTTCCCGGGCCATCTATATGGTTGTCGGCCATGTGGCCAGGACAGCAGCAGCCCGGCGGAGCGCAGAACCCGCAGGATTCCCAGGGCAATCCGTACCAGCAGCCCGGGTACGGATATCCCAACCCCTACCAGCAGCCCGCACCCCCGCACGCGGGCCCTCCCCAGCCCAACCCGTACGCCCAGCCCACCGTCCCGCAGTGGCCGGCGCCGGGCGGGCCGGCCGCTCCCCCGCCGGACGGCCGCAACAAGCGCACGGCGGTGATCGCGATCGGCGCGGCGGTGGCGGTGGTCGCCGCGGCCGTGATCACCGGAGTGGTCGTCCTGAAGGACGACGACAAGGGCAAGGACCCGGTGCCGGCCGCGAAGGACGCCTCGCCCTCGGCGAGCGCCCCCTCCGCGGCTCCGTCCAGCGCGGCGCCCGGCAACAACCCGCGGGCGGGCGGCAGCGACGCCAAGCCGGTGATCGCCGGCTGGAAGGTCGTCGTCAACCCCAAGCGCCATGTGGCCTTCGACGTACCCGCCGACTGGGACGTCGCCACGACGGGTTCGGGCGTGACCATCCCCGACACCTCGGAGGCGGGCCAGAAGGAGGGCAAGCTGGCCGAGGCGATGTCCTCGCCGGCCTACTTCCAGCGCGAGCAGTGCGTCGTGAAGAACGACAAGGGCTACGACGAGACGTACTCCGCCGGCATCGCCGGGGCCAAGGGCGCCAACGGCGCCAAGGACCTGCAGGAGGCCGCCGAGAACTCCGCCGCCAGCTGGGCCTGGGCGATGTTCGACCAGGAGAAGAAGGGCAAGTTCGACATCGGCAAGGCACAGCCGTTCACGAGCGACCACGGCATCACGGGCTTCACCGCCACCACGTCCGCCAACAACGTGCCCAAGGGCAACAAGTGCTCCAGTGACGGCAAGGCGTTCTCGGTGGCCTACAAGGACGCCAACGGCGACTTCCAGACGTGGATCTTCTCCGGCGTCAAGGGCAAGGACAACGAGGTGCCCGACGACACCATCAAGAAGATCATGAGCACGCTGCGGCCGCTGACCTCGTCCTGACGGCCGGCCCGCTCAGCCGACGGTGAACGTGCCGCCCGGTGGCTCCGGCGAGGCGGTCGCCGCTGCGTCGGTGACCGGGTGCGCGTCCGCGGCGAAACGTTCGAGCGCCGTCCCGTGCTCCACCCGCGCCGGGAAGGCGTCGGCGGCGGCCCGGCGGGAGAGGGCCGCCACCGGCAGCTCGGTGCGGGCGGCGACGAGCACGGCGTTGCCGAAGCGCCGCCCGCGCAGCATCGGCGCCTCGGCGATCAGGCACAGGTGCGGGAAGACCGCCGCGAAGGTGGCGGCCTGGGAGCGCAGGAAGGCGAACGGCGCCCCGTCGGCGAGGTTGGCCACGTAGTGGCCGCCCGGGCGCAGCACCCGGGCGGCGGCGCGCGCGTACTCGACCGAGGTCAGGTGCGCGGGCACCCGCGAGCCGCCGAAGACGTCGGCGACGACGACGTCGGCGGAGCCGGCCGGGGCCGCCTCCAGCGCCGCCCGGGCATCGCCGGCGCACACCTCGATCCCGCTGCCGGCCGGCAGCGGGAGGTGCTCGGCGACGAGGTCGATCAGGCCGCGGTCCGCCTCGATCACGCGCTGGCGGGAGCCGGGGCGGGTGGCGGCGGTGTAACGGGGCAGCGTCAGGGCGCCGCCGCCCAGGTGCAGCACGTCGAGCGGCAGGCCCGGGGCGGCGACGGCGTCGAGGACGTGGGCGACCCGCCGGGCGTACTCGAACTCCAGGTGGGTGGGCTCGTCGAGATCGACGTACGACTGGGGCGCGCCGTCCATGGTCAGCAGCCAGGCCCGGTCCCGGTCCACGTCGGGCAGCAGCTTGGCGGTGCCCAGGTCGACGTCGCGGGTCACGGGTACGGGTTCGGCCATCCGTTCATTGTCCCCCAGCCGGCAAGGGGCCGGTGACCACCCCGGTGCCCACCGTGCGTCCGTCCCGGCGCACGGCGAAGGGCAGGCCGCGGGTGAGGGCCACGGCCCGGTCGAGCTCGACGGTCGCGACGGCCGCCCCGGGCGGCTGCGCGAGCGTGCCGGCCGCCTCGGCGGTGCGCAGGTGGAAGCGGAGCGCCTGCCCGGCGCGGACGCCGGCGGACAACGCCACGTGCGCGCGGAAGCGCCGCAGCGAGGTGATGCTGCCCGGGGCGGCCACCACGTCGCCGCGCAGCGCCGCCCGCGCGCCGGGACCGGTCAGCAGCAGGGTGAGCCTGTCACCGGGCTCGGCGCCGTCCATGAGGCGGCCGAAGGTGCGCAGCTCCGCGGCGGTGGCACTCGCCCTCGCGCCGGGCAGCTCCACGCGCTCCCCCGGCCGCAGCGTGCCGCGTTCGACGGTGCCGCCGACGGCCGTCGCGCCGCCGGGCAAGTGGCGCACGTGGGAGAGCGGGAGCAGGAAGGGCGCGTCGGCGTACCGCACCGGCGTGGGCACATACGTGTCGACGGCGTCGGCCAGCGCCTCCAGCGCCGCGCGCCAGCGCGGGTCGCCGGCCAGGGCGGCCCGCGCGTCGGTCCGCACGACGGGGACGTGCCCGCCCCCGTGGGCGGTGAGCAGCTCGCGCACCCCCGCTTCGGCGCGGGCGCTGCGGGCGGGCCCGGCGCTCGCGGCCCGGGTGAGGGCGACGACGACGTGGTGGACGCCGGCGGTGCGGGCCAGCAGCAGGTGCTCGGCGGTGGACGGCGTGACGCCGTCGTGCGCCGAGACGACCAGGAGCGCGCCGTCGAGCCCCCACAGGCCGGCGATCAGGGCAGGCAGGCGGCGGGGCCGGCCGGGCAGGTCGGCGTGGGCGTAGTGGCGGGTGCCCGTCTCGTACTCCACGTACGGCGCGCCGGCGGGCACGGGGGCGCCGTGCAGGTGGGCGAGGGCAGCGGTGAGCGTGGTCTTGCCGTGACCGCGGTGGCCGAGGGTTGCGATGGTGAGGTGCGGTTTGGTGCGGGCGTAGGCCGGTTCGGGCATGGCTCCTTCCGGTGCGCGGTGCCCCGGCGCCTCGCACCGCCTCGATGCTCGCGCACCGGCTGCGGCCCGTCGAACGGTTTTCGCCGCCCGGGGCGGCGGGCGTCGGTTACGCTCCTTCGATGCTCGATACCGCAGTGCCGTCCCCCGGGCCCGCCGAGCGCTGCGTCCGTGCGTTGCTGTCCCCCTGGTTCCGGCTGGGGCTGCTCGTCGTGCTGCTCGGGGGTGCGGTCGCGGCCGTGCTGCTGTGCCGTCCGGAGCGGATACTGGCCGACGGCTGGCCGGCCCGGCTGTCGGGCGGCGCGGCCCCGGTGCTGTTCGCCGTGGCGTACGGGCTGTGCACGGCGGCGTTCGTGCCGCGTCCGGTGCTGAACGTGGCGGCGGGCGCCCTCTTCGGCGGCCCGGTGGGCACGGCGGCGGCGCTGGTGGGGACGGTGCTGGGCTCGGCCCTGTCGTTCGGGGCGGGCCGGCTGCTGGGGCAGGAGGCGCTGCGTCCGCTGTTGCGGGGCAAGTGGCTGCGCGCCGCCGACCGGCAGCTGAGCCGGCACGGTTTCCGCTCGATGCTGGCGCTGCGGCTGCTGCCCGGGCTGCCGTTCGCGGCCATGAACTACCTCGCGTCCGTCTCGCGCATGGGCTGGCTGCCGTTCCTGCTGGCGACGGCGGTGGGCAGCGTCCCGAACACGGCGGCCTACGTCGTCGCCGGGAGCCACGCCACCTCGCCCACCTCGCCGGTGTTCCTGGCCGCGACGGGCTTCATCGCGGTCACGGGCGCGGCGGCCGCCGCGGTGGCCTGGCGGCGCCGGCCGCGTACGCTGCGGGCCGCCCTGGCCCGCCGCCGCGCCGAGCGCGGCGCGGGGTGAACCACCGTCGTACCCCGCCGGTACGGCCCATGAACTCTTCGCACACCAGCCCGTATTGCGTAAAGACGTTCGCGGATCCGTGAGAGCGTACCGGCCGGTGGACCGGCGGCGGATCATGCCCGGTCGAGGATGCTGGGGTGGGCGCGAGGTTCATGAGCTGGTTCGAATCCTTCCTTCTCGGGCTCGTCCAGGGCCTCACCGAGTTCCTGCCCGTCTCCTCCAGCGCCCATCTGCGGCCGACCGCGGCGTTCGCGCACTGGCCGGATCCGGGGGCGGCCTTCACCGCGGTCACGCAGATCGGCACGGAGGCCGCGGTGATCCTGTACTTCCGCCGGGACATCGGCCGCATCCTCGCGGCGTGGCTGCGCTCGCTGCGCGATCCGGCGATGCGCCGCGACCAGGACGCCCGGACGGGCTGGCTGGTGATCGTGGGCTCGCTGCCGATCGGCGTGCTGGGCCTGCTGCTCAAGGACGCGATCGAGGGCCCCTTCCGGGACCTGCGGCTGATCGCGACGACCCTGGTGGTGATGGGCGTCGTGCTGGGCGCGGCGGACCGCCTGGCAGCGCGCGACGGGCACCGCCCGGGCGCGCCCGAGCGGGCCGGCGGCCGGCACCGGGCGGTGCGGCGGCGCAAGGGGCTGGCCGAACTCGACACCAGGGACGGGCTGGTCTTCGGCCTGTGCCAGGCCATGGCCCTGATACCCGGGGTCTCGCGCTCGGGCGCGACGATCAGCGGCGGCCTGTTCCTGGGCTACTCCCGTGAGGCCGCGGCCCGTTACTCGTTCCTGCTGGCGATCCCGGCGGTGCTGGCCTCCGGCCTGTTCGAGCTGAAGGACGCGGGCGAGGGGCACACGGCGTGGGGGCCGACGGCCCTGGCCACGGTGGTGGCCTTCGTGGTCGGCTATGCCGTCATCGCGTGGTTCATGCGGTTCATCTCCAGCAGGAGCTTCCTGCCGTTCGTCGTCTACCGCATCCTGCTGGGCCTGTTGCTCTTCGCCCTCGTCGGGGCGGGCGTCCTCGGCCCGCACGCGGGCGGCTCCGCCGGCTGACCCGCAGCCACTGCTCCCCTTGACGGATCGTCAAAAATGCCGCCGGCGCCGGATCATCCCCCGCATGACCCGGCGCCGGCGGCGCAGCCGTCCCCCGTGCAGCACAGGGGACAACGTGACGCAGCGCCAAGTATACTGGCTGGGAGCCAGCCAACACAGGAGTTACGTGCATGTGCCCGCGCAGCCCAGCGGTGAACGAGGAGTTGCGCCGGCGATCGCGCGAACGGCTGCTGCAGGCCACCGCCGAGCTGGTCGACGAGCGCGGCTTCGAGGAGACGACCCTCGGGGACGTCGCGGACCGCGCCGGCGCGGCGCGCGGGCTGATCTCGTACTACTTCCCGGGCAAGCGCCAGCTGCTGCAGTCGGCCGTGCACCGGCTGATGCACCTGGAGATAGACGCCTACTACGCGCGCACTCCCCTGCCGAGGGACGGGCGGGAGCAGCTCGCCCGGGCCATCGACGCGATCCTCGACCTCACGCGCAAGCATCCGCGGCTGATGCGCCAGCACATGGCCAACATCCTGATGACGGAGACCTTCATCCGCTGCCCCGACCAGCAGCGCCTGGCCTTCCTGCTGCAGGAGACGATGGCCGAGTTCGGCTCCGCCGACCCCGAGGCCGACTACCGGATGCTGCGGGCCCTGATGATGGGCGCGGTGGTGGCGGTCCTGGTGCCGGGCATGCCGATGCCCACCGACCGGCTGCGCGTCGAGCTCTTCCAGCGCTACGGCCTGCCGTGGGAGCTCGGCTTCCCGCCCGGCGACCCGCCGCCGACAGGGGTGTGAACACTCCCGGCGCGCCAGGGCATCTGCCTTCGTGCGCCGGGGAGTGCGATCCTGGGGGCTCGGAGCGGAAGGAGCCGCCGTGCTTCGCGTCGCAGTCGTCGGATCGGGCCCCAGCGGGGTCTACACCGCCCAGGCCCTGGTGCAGCAGCGCAGCGTTCCCGGCGTCACCGTGGACGTCCTGGACCGGCTGCCCTGCCCGTACGGGCTGGTCCGCTACGGCGTGGCCCCCGACCACGAGAAGATCAAGTCGCTGCAGAACACCCTGCGCACCGTGCTGGAGACGCCGGGCGTGACCTTCCTGGGCAACGTGTCCGTGGGCGAGGGCCCGGGAGCGATCCCGCCGCGCCGGCTGCTCGACGCCTACCACGCCGTTGTCTACTGCGTGGGTGCGGCGAGCGACCGGCGGCTGGGCATCGAGGGCGAGGACCTGCCGGGCAGTTTCTCGGCCACCGAGTTCGTCTCCTGGTACAGCGCCCATCCCGACGCGGCGCCCGGCGGGTTCGTGCTCGGCGCCCGGTCCGTGGTGGTGATCGGGGCCGGCAACGTGGCGGTCGACGTCACCCGGATACTGGCCCGCGGTGCCCCCGAGCTGCGGGCCACCGACGTCCCCGAGGCCGTGCTCGGCGCGCTCGCCGGCAGCCGGGTCAAGGACGTGCACATGGTCGCCCGGCGGGGTCCGGCCCAGGCCCGGTTCACCACCAAGGAGCTGCGCGAACTGGGCACCCTGCCCGGCGCCCGGGCGCACGTGCACGCCGAGGAGGCCGCCCTCGACCCCGCCTGGGCGGACCCGGCGGGGCTGCCGGGGCCCGCGCGCCGCAACGTCGAGGTGCTGCGGGAGTGGTCGCAGGTCCCCCCGGCGCCCGGTGCGCGCAGCATCCGGCTGCGGTTCTTCCTGCGGCCGGTGGCGCTGCTGGGCGACGACGCGGTGCGGGCGGTGCGCTTCGAGCGGACGGTGCCGGACGGCAACGGCGGCGTGGTGGGCACCGGGCGCTTCGAGGAGATCGAGGCCCAGCTGGTGCTGCGGTCGGTGGGCTACCGCGGGGTGCCGGTCGACGGCCTGCCCTTCGACGCCGAGCGGGGCACGGTGCCCCACCACGAGGGCCGGGTGCTGCGCGCGGGGGCGGCCTCGGCCGGGGAGTACGTGGCGGGGTGGATCAAGCGCGGCCCCACGGGCGTCATCGGCACCAACCGGCCGTGCGCGAAGGAGACGGTGGGCTCGCTGCTGGCCGACGCCGAGGCCCTGCTGGCGCGCCGCCCGGCCGCCGATCCGCACGAGCTGCTGCGCGCGGCCGGTGCGGAGGTGGTCCGGTGGCCGGGCTGGCTGGGCATCGAGGCGGCCGAGGCGGCGCTGGGGCGGGGCCTGGGCCGCGGTCCGGTGAAGATCGAGGACTGGCCGGGGCTGCTCACTGCTGCCCGGCGAGCCGCTGCTCCTGGTGGTCGAGGGCGGTGAGGACGGCGTCGAGCAGCCCGGGGAAGAGGGCGTCGAGGTCGGCCCGGCGCAGCCGGCTGACCTTGGCCGTGCCCTGGTAGACCTGGTTGATCACACCGCTCTCGCGCAGGACGCGGAAGTGGTGGGTGGTCGTCGACTTGCTGACCGGCAGCTCGAAGTCCGAGCAGCACAGGTCCTGTTCCTCGTGGGCGAGGGCGCGCACGATCCGCAGGCGCAGGGGGTCGGACAGCGCGTGCAGCACGCCCTCGACGCGGATCTCGTCCCGGGCCGGGTGCGCCAGGGGGCGGCCGGTCGGCGTGGTCATGGCGGGTCCTTCCCCGTACGGCGGTGGACCCCCATGGTACGAGGATCCTCGTAATTACCGCAGGCGCCGGGTGATGGGCGCCGTGCCGGGGCCCCGGCGGCCCTGCTCGTCGCAGCGCTCGAAGGCCACCATGGCGACGTCGTCGCGCAGCGCGCCGCCGGAGTGGACGAGCAGGTCCTCGTGGATGCGCCGCACCAGGCGCTGCGGGTCGCCCTCGCCCCAGGCCGCGACCCGTTCGAGCAGGGGGTAGAAGGCGCCGTCCGGGCTGCGCGTCTCGATGACCCCGTCGGTGTAGAGCAGCACCACGTCGCCGCGCTCGCAGGGGAAGGTCTCGGTGGTGAAGTCGTCCTCCGTCAGGCTGGCGCCGAGCCCCAGGGGCAGGGCCGGCTCGCGCACCGCCAGCTCGCTCACCTCGCCCCGGTGGATCCGCAGCGGGGGCGGGTGACCGCAGTTGATCATCCGCAGCTCCTCCGGACTGTCGGGGATCTCCACGACCACGGCGGTGACGAAGCCCTCGCCCCCGTTCTGCTCGCCCGACGGCTCCCAGTAGACGGTGTTGTGCAGGTGCGCCACCAGGCGTGGCAGGGGCGGGTTGCGGTGCGCGGCCGCCCGGTAGGCGCCCAGCAGCAGCGCGGCGTCCCCGACGGCCGTCAGGCCCTTGCCGCGCACGTCGCCGATCATCACCCGGGTGCCGCCGGTGGTGCGCACGGCGGCGTACAGGTCGCCGCCGATGCGGGCCTGGGCCGCCGCCGCGACGTAGACCGCGGCCAGCCGCAGCGGGCCCATCCGCGCGGGCAGCGGCCGCAGCAGCACGCGCTGGGCGACGTCGGCCACCGAGCGGGTCTCGTCGAGCAGCCTGCCCCGCCGCTCGTGCATCCAGCTCAGGCCCACGACGGAGAGCGAGACGACGAGGAGGGCGCCGACCTGCGCCTCGTGGTTGGCCGAGGTCAGCGTGCCGAAGACGGCCGCGATGACGATCTGCGCGACCACGGCGAGCGCGCCGACCAGCGCGGTGAGCCGGGGGCCGCCGAGAGTGGCGGCGACCGCCGGGGCGACCGCCAGCAGCGGGCCGAGGTGGATGTCGGGGCCCGTCAGCAGGTCCGCCGCCGTGATCACCACGATGAAGGCCAGCGGCACCGCGAGCAGCGCGCGGTGCGGGCGCGGCGGCTCGGGGAGTGCGGGCAGGTGGTGCGGCAGGCGCATAACTCCTGCATACATTCACCGCGCGCCGTGCGCCCGTCCGGCGCGTCCGGGCCGTCCCCGCCGGACGCTTGTACGAAACGGTTCGTACTTCGATGATTCCCGTAGTACGGTGATGGCCGTACTAACACGCAGCGCCGGACGTCGCTGCCGTCTGCGGAACGGAGTCACGTTGAGTTCCCTCTTCGAGCCCCTCACCCTGCGGTCCCTGACCGTCCCCAACCGGGCGTGGATGTCCCCCATGTGCCAGTACAGCGCGGACACCACGGGCGAGCACACCGGCGCCGCGAACGACTGGCACCTCGCCCACTACGCCGCCCGGGCCACCGGCGGAACCGGCCTGATCCTGCTGGAGGCCACCGCCGTCAGCCCCGAGGGCCGCATCAGCCCGGCGGACCTGGGCCTGTGGAACGACACGCAGACGGCGGCACTGCGGCGCCTGACCGGCTTCCTCAAGGAACACGGCACGGTGCCGGGCATCCAGCTGGCCCACGCCGGCCGCAAGGCGTCCACCGACGTGCCCTGGCGCGGCGGCCGGCCCGTGGGCCCCGAGGCGGACGGCTGGCAGCCGGTGGGCCCGAGCCCGGTGCCGTTCGCCGGCGACCACCCGGCGCCGCAGGAGCTGACGGCGGAGGGGATACGCAAGGTGGTCGCCGACTTCGCAGCGGCCGCCCGGCGCGCCCGCGAGGCCGGCTTCGAGGTCATCGAGGTGCACGGCGCCCACGGCTACCTCCTGCACGAGTTCCTCTCCCCGCACAGCAACCACCGCACGGACGCATACGGCGGGTCGTTCGACAACCGCATCCGGCTCGCCCTGGAGGTCGTCGACGCGGTGCGCGGCGAGTGGCCCGAGGAGCTCCCCGTCTTCTTCCGCGTCTCGGCCACCGACTGGCTCGCCGAGGACGGCCGCGACGACCGGCCGGGCTGGACCGCCGGCGACACCGTGCGCCTGGCCCGGGAACTGCGGGCCCACGGCGTGGACCTCCTGGACGTCTCCACCGGCGGCAACGTCCCCGACGCGCGCATCCCCGTGGGCCCCGGCTACCAGGTGCCGTTCGCCCAGCGGGTGCGCGAGGAGACCGGCCTGCCCGTCGCCGCGGTGGGGCTGATCACCGAGCCGCAGCAGGCCGAGAAGATCATCGCGGGCGGCGAGGCCGACGCCGTCCTCCTCGGCCGCGAGCTGCTGCGCGACCCGCACTGGGTCCGGCGCGCGGCCGGAGCGCTCGGCGGCGCGGCGCACACGCCCCGCCAGTACCTGCGCGCCGTCTGAGCACCGGCCCGCACGGCGGCCGCCCGGGCCCGCGCCCGGCGGCCACCGTGCGGGTTCGTGCGATCACGGGGTGAGCCAGTAGAGTGACCGGCCGTGGCTGCACGACCCTTGAACGAAATCGTCGAACCGGGCTGGGCCAAGGCGCTGGACCCGGTGGCCGGACGCATCGCCGCGATGGGCGACTTCCTGCGCGCCGAGATCGCCGCCGGCCGGACCTACCTGCCCTCCGGGGCGAACGTGCTGCGCGCCTTCCAGCAACCGTTCGACGACGTCCGGGTGCTGATCGTGGGTCAGGACCCCTACCCCACCCCCGGGCACGCCGTCGGCCTGAGCTTCTCCGTGGCACCGGAGGTCCGCCCGCTGCCGGGCAGCCTGGAGAACATATTCCGCGAGCTGCACACCGACCTCGGCCTGCCGCGGCCCTCCAACGGCGACCTCACCCCCTGGACGCGGCAGGGCGTGCTCCTGCTCAACAGGGCACTGACCACCGCGCCCCGCCGGCCCGCCGCACACCGCGGCAAGGGCTGGGAGGAGGTCACCGAGCAGGCCATCCGGGCCCTGGCCGGGCGCGGCAAGCCGCTGGTGGCGGTGCTGTGGGGGCGTGACGCGCGCAACCTGCGCCCCTTGCTGGACGGCGTGCCGTGCGTGGAGTCCGCGCACCCCTCCCCCATGTCCGCCGACCGCGGCTTCTTCGGCTCGCGCCCCTTCAGCCGGGCCAACGACCTGCTGGTGCGCCAGGGTTCGGCGCCGGTCGACTGGCAGCTGCCCTGACGCACGGGCGGCGGCGGGCGGTAAGGTGCGCGCCATGTCGCTTCCTGCCGGTCCGGTGCTGGGTGTCGACTCGGGCGGTTCGGGTCTGCGGATCGCCCTGACCGATCCGCGGACGGCCGGTCCGCCGCTGACCTGGTCCTCGCCGGTGCCCGTCGGCGTCGGGCCGCGCGGCATCGACGCGCCCGGCCTCCTGGAGGGCGTGCTGCCGGCCGCCCGGGACCTGCTCGCGGCCGCCGGCGCGGCGCACTGCGCCGCCGTCTGCGTGGGCGCCGCCGGCATGGCCACCCTCGGGGACGACCTGCACGCCGTCCTGCCCGGCGTCCTGCGCGCCGAACTCGGCGCCCGTCGACTCGCCCTGGCCGCCGACGCCGTCACCGCCTACGCCGGCGCCCTCGGCCAGCGGCCGGGCGTGGTGGTCGCGGCCGGTACGGGCCTGATCGCGCTCGGCACCGACCTGCGGCCGGGCACGGGGTGGCGGCGCGCCGACGGCTGGGGGCACCTGCTGGGCGACTGCGGGAGCGGCGCCTGGATCGGGCGGGCCGGGCTGGAGGCGGCCATGCGCGCGCTCGACGGACGTGACGGTGGCTCACCCGCGCTGCTGCAGCGGGCCGAAGCGCTCTTCGGACCGGTCTGCGGGCTGCCCGCCATGCTCTACCCCCGGCAGGACCGGCCCGCCGTGCTGGCCTCCTTCGCCCCCGAAGTGGCCCGCTGCGCCGGCTCGGACGCGGTCGCGGCCGGCATCCTGCGCGCCGCGGCCGGGCACATCGCCGTCGCGGCCGCCGCCGCCTGCCCGCCGCCCGGCGGCACCTCGGCGCGCGAAGTGGCGCTGACCGGCGGGTTGTTGCACCTGGGCGAGCCGCTGCTGGGGCCGGTGCACGAGGAATTGCGGGCGCGGCTGCCGCACGCCCGGCCGGTGCCCGCGCAGGGCGACCCGCTCCAGGGGGCGTTGCGGGTGGCCACGGCGCTGGCCGCAGACGATCTGACGCTGCCCGCCGACGGTGCACTGCTGCGCGTCGTCCACTGACGGGCAGTCCTGACGAACAGTCCTGACGGATGTCCTGACGGGCAGCCCTGACGGACAGTCGCCCTTTGATCACTTCCGCACGCATGGCACGAGCCAACGAAGAGCACCGAACAAATGCGGACAGACCTTGCTCATTTACCCCCACCTAAACGGTCGAGTCCTATGAACGGCTAACATGCGGCGCCATGAGCTCCCCCACAGGGCCCGCGTCCGGCCTGCCTGTACGAATGCCGCGTCCCCGCCAGCCTGGACGACACCGGCGACCGGAGCCGGTGACCGCTCCGGCGGGTGCTCCCCCGCTGGTGCTGGCCGTGCCCGGGACGCCCGACACGACCACCCGCCGCATCGCCGAGGAGTCGTTGAGCATCGCCCGCTCGGAGCTGCCGGGCCTCGACGCCCGCGTGGGCTACGTGGACGCGCCGGCCGACGCCGACGAGCGCGACTTCCCGGCGCTGGACGCCGTCCTCGGCCGCGCCGCGGCCGAGCGCGCCGCCCGCGCCGGTGACGCCGCCGAGGCCTGGGCGCAGGCGCCGGACGCCGTGGTGGTGCCGCTGCTCGCCGGGCCCGACAGCTCGGTGGTGCGGCGGATACGCCAGTCGGTGATGAGCAGCGGCAGCGCCGCCGAGCTGACCGACGCGCTCGGCCCGCACCCGCTGCTCGCCGAGGCCCTGCACGTCCGGCTGTCCGAGGCCGGGCTGGCCCGCGCCGACCGGGCCCGGCTCTTCACGGTCGCGACCGCCGCCGACGGCATCGTCCTCGCGACGATCGGCGGCGAGGAGGCGGTGCAGACCGCGGGCATCACCGGCATGCTGCTCTCCGCCCGCCTGGCCGTGCCGGTGCTGGCCGCCGCCCTGGACGAGGAGGGCGCCGTCGCCCGCGCCGCCGACCAGCTGCGCGGCTCCGGCTCCCGCAACCTCGCGCTCGCCCCGTGCCTGATCGGCCCGGAGGTCGACGGCGCGCTGACGGAGATGGCCGCGAAGGAGGCCGGCTGCCAGGCGGCCGAGCCGCTCGGCGCCTACCCGGCGATCGGCCGGCTCATCCTCGCCAAGTACGCCGACACGCTCGGCATCAGCACGCAGCCGGCACCGGTGAGCGCCCCGGTGCGCTGACGCGCCCGCCGGGAAGCACGGCCGGGCCCCGTGCCCGGTGCCGCCTTTCGCCAGGGGTCTTCGCTCACGCGAAGGCCCCTGGCGGCGTTTCCGGCGGCGTTTCCAGGCGGACGGTTTCAGGCGTGGGTTTCAGCAGGGCCGGGCAACGACCACGCACGAGGCCGCCGCCACCGCCACCGACCCGGCGAGGGCCGGTATGCCCGTTTGCGCATCGACGGTGAACCAGGCCACCTCGCCCGAGCGCTCATTGGCGGCGTAGAGCACCCCGCCGTCGGGGTGCGCGCTCAGGTCGCGCGGCCAGTGGCCGCCGCACGGCACGGTGCCGCGCAGCACCGCGGTGTCCCCCGAGGCGTCCAGGGCGAGCGTGGCAATGCTGTCGTGGCCGCGGACGGCCGCCCACAGGAAGCGGCCGCCGGCGCAGACCACGGGGGCCGAGGGGTAGGTACCGGCGCCGGCCTCCGGCGGCACCACACGCGTCTCGTCCACGGGCCGCAGCGTCCCTGTGGCGGCGTCCCAGTGGCAGACCGTGACGGTGGGTGCCAGCTCGTTCAGGACGTACGCCCGGTCCCCGCGCGGGTGGAACACCAGGTGCCTGGGTCCGCTGCCGGGGCGCAGGGGTGCCCTGCCGGCCGGGCGCGGCGCGCCGGCCGGCGGTTCCAGCGCGTAGATCCACACCGCGTCCGTGCCGAGGTCGGCGGAGAGCACCCAGCGCCCGGAGGGGTCCGGCACCACGCAGTGGGCGTGCGGCCCGGCCTGCCGGTCGGCGACCGGGCCGGAGCCCCGGTGCGCGAAGACCTCCACGGGCTCGCCCGGCCGGCCGCCCGTACGGATCCGCAGGGCGCTGACGCTGCCCGAGCCGTAGTTGGCCGTCAGCAGCCGGGCCCCGGCCACGGCGAGGTGGGTCGGGCCGTCGCCGCGCACGGGCACCGGGCTGCCCAGGAGCTCGGGGCGGGCCGGGTCGGCGAGGGAGAAGGCGGCGACCGCGCCCTCCTCCGTCTCGCTCACCGCGTAGAGCACGTCGCCGCCGGGCGACACGGCGAGGTAGGAGGGGTTGGCGACGGCGTCGGTGGCGTGCACGACCTTCAGCGCGCCCGTGCCGGGCTCCACCTCGGCGACCGTCAGGCCGGGCCCGCCGGCCTCGGTGAAGGAACCGATGTACGCCCAGCGCCGCGCCCCGCCGCCCGTACCGTCCTTGCTGCTGTCCTTGCTGCTGCTCGTCATGGCCTCGTCCTCCCCGGCCGGGCTCCTGGCCCCCGCTTCTCACCGTCCGTCGCTCCGACGCTACACCCGGCCACTGACAGGCCCGGGGACGGCACCGGATCGCCACCGTGGACCGTTGGCCGCTCGACGGCCCGGCTTTCGGCGCCGCGACTGGACCATTGGCCCAATGTCGCGGACATCTCTTGAGCCATCGGGCGCACGGATGTTTTCATGGTCCGGTCGATGGCGCTGCGGATTCCGCGGCGCCTCTTTCTTTGCGGCTTTCTTTGCGGATTTCTTCGCTGCCGTTCGCGATACGGCATGGCAACGACAGGGGGTAGCAGGCAGTGCTGAAGGGGATGTTCACGGCTCCGGACCCGGGCAGGGTGCGCTTGCGCACCTCGGCCCGGGCCGTGCTCGGCGTGGGGTCGGCCGTGACCGTCTCGCATCTGGCCACCGGTTCCCTGCCGGCGGCGATCGCCGGCGGCCTGGCGGCGATGCTGGCCCTGTTCACCGTGGGCGACGCGACCGTGCGGGCCCAGGCGGTCACCACCGCGCTGCTGCCGCTCGTGGGGCTGCCCGTCCTCGCCCTCGCGGCCGGTCTGCACGAGCACGCGCTGCCGCGCGACGCCGCCTTCCTCGCGGTGGTCTTCGCCGGCGTCCACGCACGCCGCTGGGGCCCGCGCGGGCAGGCGCTCGGCATCTTCGGGTTCATGACGTTCTTCATGGCGCAGTTCCTGCGCGCCGTGCCGCAGCAGCTGCCCGAGCTGTACACGGGCATGCTCCTGTCCCTGGTCGCCGCCGGTGTCGTGCGCTTCGCCCTGTGGTGCATCGAACGCCGCAACCCGCCCGCCCCCGTCCCGGCGCCGCTCACCGCCCGTGGTCTGGCACGTCCCACGACCCGCCAGGCGTTCCAGAACACGGTGGCCTGCGCGCTGGCCCTCGGCGTCGGTCAGCTGGTCTCCGACCAGCGCTGGTACTGGGCCGTGGGCACCGCGTGGTGGATCTTCGTCAACACCGCCTCGCGCGGCGAGACGCTGGTGCGCGGCTTCCGCCGGGTTGTCGGCACGCTGCTGGGCATCGTCGTCGGTCTGCTCGTGGCCGTCCCCCTGCACGGCGCGCCGGTGCCGTCCGTGGTGCTGGTCGCCGCGTGCGTCTTCGGCATCTTCTACACGGCCGCACCCTCCTACAGCTGGATGATGTTCTTCGTCACCGTGATGGCCTCCCTGCTGTACGGGCTGCTCGGGGTGCTCCACCCCGGCCTGCTGGTGCTGCGCCTGGAACAGACGCTCGTCGGCGCGGCCGCCGCCGGCCTGGCGCTGGCCCTCGTGCTGCCGGTGACCACGCACGCGGCCACCGACGCCTGGATCCGGCGCGCCCTGGTGGCCGTACGGCAGTGCACCGCCGCCTCCGCGCGGCGCCTGGCGGGCGACGCGCAGGCCGACCCGGCTCCGCACGTGGCGGAGCTGGAGCTGCTGCTGGTGCGGGTGCGGGTCTCGCTCGCCCCGCTGCTGCACCCCCTCAGCCCGCTGCGGGCGCGCAAGGCGCGCGCGCTGGAGGTGATGGCGCACCTGGACGTGTGCGCCCGGCAGGCACGGGGCCTGGCGGAGGTCGCCGCGGACCCGGAGGCCTCGCACGACGCCCGTCTGACGGCCGCGTGCCTGCGGGTCGAGGCGGCGCTGCACGCCCTGGAGCCGGCCGCGTGCACGGACGCCCCGGCGGCCGCATCCGGGGTGGCCGCCCCGCAGCACCACCCCGGCGCCGAGCGGGCGCTGGCGCACCTGCACGACCTGGAGCGGGCCCTGGCCGCTCTGGCGGCGCCCCTGCTGAGCAGCCCCCGGGCCCCGCTGGCGGGTACCTGAGGCTCCGCCTGGCGGATCTTCGTCGCGGGGCGCCACGCGCGCCCCGTAGGGGCGCGGGGCAGCACCTCGACTGCGGGCCGTCGGTGGCCGATCGCGCAGTTCCCCGCGCCCCTTACGGGGCACTGCACCAGCCGACGGCGCCCCGTAGGGGCGCGGGGAACTGCGCGACAAGCCACGACGCACCCGCAGAGGGGGCACTGCACCAGCCGCCGGACAGGCCCTGCGGCTCCGCCCGGCCCCGTTACGACGCCGGCGGCGACGGCAGGTGCACGTCCAGCAGGCACACGTCGTCGCGCTGCTCGCCCGGCAGGAGGCGCGCCAGCAGCGCCTCGATGGAGCTGCACCCCTTGCCGGCGCCCTCGCCGCCGAGTTCGCGGCGGGCCGCCTCCGCGAAGCGGCCGAAGCCCTCGTCGAGGTGTTCCCGGGGCCGCTCGACGAGCCCGTCGGTGTACAGCAGCAGGTGGTCCCCGGGCTCCAGGCGGCACTCGGCCTCGCCGTAGGTGGGCCGTGCCGTGGCGCCGAGCAGCATGCCCTCGGGCGGCGTGAGGAACTCCGCCTTGCCCTGCCGTACGAGCAGCGGCGGCGGGTGACCGGCCTGCGCCCACGTCAGGCAGCGGCCGACGGGGTCGTAGCGGCCGAGCACCATGGTGGCGGTGGTGTGGTGCCCGTCGTGCGTGTGCAGCAGCAGGGTGTTGAGCCGGTGCAGGGCCCCGGTCAGGGAGGACCCGGTGATGACCATGCCCTTGGCGGTGAAGCGCAGCTGCGCCATGGTGGCCACCGCGTCGATGCCGTGCCCGGCGACGTCGCCGACGGCGAACAGCACGCTGCCGTCGGGCATCTCCAGGGCGCTGTACCAGTCGCCGCCGACGTTGAGGTCGTCGTGCGAGGGCAGGTAGGTGACGTCCACGCGCAGGCCGCCCAGGCTCAGCGACCGGCCCGGCAGCGGCAGCAGCGCGTGCTGCAGCCGGGCGGCGACGGTCCGTTCGGCCTGCAGCACGTTGCGCTGGGCGAGGACGGCCTGCTGGGTCTCCAGCAGGGCCAGCTCGGCGCGGCGCTGGGCGGTGACGTCCTGGACGAAGCCGCGCACCTCGACGGGGGTGCCGCCCGCATCGGTCACCGCCTCGGCGACGATCCGCAGGTGTCTGACGCCCTTGGAGGTGGTGATGCGGAACGGGTGGTCGACGGGGGTGCCCTTGTCGAGCAGGCCCTGGATCACGGTGGCGAAGGCGGGCACCTCCTCGGGCAGCAGCAGCCCGGGCAGTTCCTCAAGGCTCACCGGGCCCCGCTGCGGGTCCCGGTCGAGGATGGCATGGACCTGGGGCGACCAGGTGATGGCCCCGGTGGCGAGGTTCCAGTCGGTCCAGCCGAGGTTGCCCAGCCGCTGCAGGTCGGCCAGCAGCTGCTGGCGGCGGTCGGCGGAGTCGTGGCCGGTCCAGGTGACGACAAGGCCGTCGCCCAGGCGCGCGGCCCGCACCGAGTAGCTGGAGACCTGCCGGACGCCGTCGGTGACCTCCTCGTACGAGAACGGGAGCCCCTCGTAGGGCCGTCCGGTCGCGAGGGTCTCCAGGTAGCCCCGCCACGGCGGGGCGCCGGCCATCGTGGGGTAGCACTCCAGGACGCGCAGTCCCACCATCCGCCGGCCGCGGCGTCCGGCGACGTCGACGGAGTGCGGGGCCGCGGCGTCGATGCGGAAGTCCTCGACCTCGCCGGCCGGGGAGCGCAGGGGCGTGAGCAGGACGGCCGGTCCGGGCAGCGTGTCGAACACCCGCTGGACGCGCTCGGCGTCGGGGTGCACGGGGCGCGGGGCGGTGACACCGCACACGCGCAGGCTCCCGGCGCACAGGTGGGCGGCGGCGTGCAGCATGTCACGGGCAGGCGGGGCGAAGGGGGCGTCCAGGGCGCGCATCACCCCCAGGACGGCGATGACCGTGCCGCCGGAGAGCACGGGGAGCCAGGCGCGGGTGGGCCACTGCTGCGGTGGGTCGCCCACCAGGTGATAGCGCCTGCTGTCCGCTTCGAGGTCCTCCAGCCAGACCGCCTCACCCGTACGGACGACGTCCTGGGCGGCGATGCCGCTGACGGGCGGCACGTGCCGCCACTGGCCCGCGAGGGCCGCCCCGGCGCCCGCGTGCCCGGCGAGCTCCAGCGCGCCGTCGGCGGTGGGCGAGAAGATCATCACCGCGGCGGCATGGACCGGGGGCCCGGCCAGGTGGTCGAGGAGTACGCCGGCGAGTTCCTGCGAACTGCCGACACCGGCCAGGGTCTCGCCCAATTCGCCGCGGCCGGCCGTCCGGCCATTGCCCGTCCGGGAGGTGGCCGGGCCGTCTGCCGACCGGTCGGCGAGGCTGCCGGCGCCGCCGTCCGGCGCCCGGTCGGCCGTCCTTCCTGCCTCCCCCACCGGGCCGCCGGGCCGCGGACCGGCGGGTTCGCCGGCAGCGCGCGGGGCGGGCACGCCGGGCGTGTGCCCGGGCGCCTGTCCGGCCGCCTCGCCGAGGACCGTCCAGCACTCCTCCACCAGCGTGCGGCCCTGCGCGTGGGCACGCCGCATCAGTTCCTCGTGGGCGTCGGCCGCACTGCAGCCGGAGCGGGCCATCAGCATGCCCTTGGCCCGCTCCACCACGGCGGTCGTGGCGGCCAGGTGCTCCAGTCGCTCGTTGTCGGCCCGCAGCCTGGCCACCACCTTGGCCAGCGCGACGACGTCGGGCACGACGCCGGACTCCTCGTCCTGCACAGACTCGCTCGTCACGCCCCGAGCATGGCACAGGCCGCCTGCCGAAAGCCCCGATCAGCCGGACCGGCCGCCCGGTATGGGGTCATTGGTACAGTGCGGTACCCGAAATCGTTCGACCGAGGGGAGCCGACGGCCCGTGGCCGTGGACGCGCTGGACGCCAGGATCCTGCGACTGCTGCTCGAACAGCCGCGCACGAGCGCGCGGGAGTACGCGCGGTTGCTGGGCATCGCGCGGGGCACGCTGCAGGCCCGGCTGGACCGCATGGAGCGGGACGGCGTGATCACCGGTACGGGCCCGCGGCTCTCCCCGGCGGCGCTGGGGCACCCGTTGCTGGCGTTCGTCCACATCGAGGTGACCCAGGGGCGCCTGGAGACGGTCGCCGCCGCGCTGGCGGACGTGCCGGAGATCATCGAGGCCTTCTCCATCACCGGTGGCGGCGACCTCCTGGCCCGGGTGGCCGCCCGGGACGCGGCGCACCTGGAGGACGTGATCCAGCTGCTGGTCCAGGTGCCGGGCGTGGTGCGCACCCGCAGCGAGATGGTGCTGCGCGAGCGCGTGCCCTACCGGATGATGCCGCTGGTGGAGGCGGTGGGCCGGCGGGCGGATCGACGCGGCGCGTCCTGACGCCCCTCCGCCCCGCGAAAGCCTGTAGAGCCCACTGACTTCCCGTCACCACTGCGTTGCGATTATCTGCTCACCCGGGCCCGATGTGTCGGGGCCCGGCCAGTGAGGAGGGGGTAATCGCATGGAAAGCAGCGGGACGAGACGCCGGTGGGGTGCCGCCGCGGTCGCGTCCGTGGCGGCGGTGGCCGTCGCCCTGCCGGCAGGCGGCGCGCAGGCCGCAGGCGGCCCGGCGGGCATCGCCGCCAAGGGGGCCTTCCTGCTCGACAGCGGCAGCAACCGCGCGCTGTGGGGCAAGGACGCCGACACCAGGCGGCAGATGGCCAGCACTACCAAGATCATGACGGCGGCGACGGTCCTGGACGCCGGCGTCGACCTGAACAAGCAGGTCGCCATCAAGCAGTCCTACCGCGACTACGTCCAGCGCACCGGCGCCAGCACGGCGGACCTGCGCACCGGCGACAAGCTGACCGTACGGCAGTTGCTGTACGCACTGATGCTGCCGTCCGGCTGCGACGCCGCCTACGCGCTGGCCGACACCGTCGGCAGCGGCGGCACGGAGAGCGCCCGCACCGCATCCTTCATCGCGAAGATGAACAAGAGAGCCGCCGACCTGGGGCTGAAGAACACCCACTACGACTCCTTCGACGGCATATCCCGCGCCGGCGCCAACTACACGACCCCGCGCGACAGCGCGACCCTCGCCCGGCACGCCCTGGGCAACGGCACCTTCGCCACCGTCGTACGGACCACGGCCACCCGCCAGAAGGCGGCCAACGTCAACCGCACCTACTACTGGGACAACACCAACAAGCTGCTGGGCTCCTACAAGGGCGCCATCGGCATAAAGACCGGCACGGGCACGGCCGCCGGCCCCTGCCTGGTCTTCGCGGCCCAGCGCGGCAGCCGGACGGTCGTGGGCGTCGTCCTCGACGACGCCACCAACCGCTACCCCGACGCGGCCCGGATGCTGGACTGGGCCTTCGGCACGCAGACCAGGATGACGCTGCGCCAGTTGCCGCCGTCGGCCCAGAAGGACTGACCGCGCCCCGTCCCGCGGGGACGGCGGGTCACCCCAGGAAGGTCAGGCGCACCTGGCGGTCCGGGTTGTCCACGTTGGTGTCGACCAGGCAGACGGACTGCCAGGTGCCCAGCTCCAGCCGGCCCCCGAGCACGGGCAGTGTCGCGTGCGGCGGCACCAGGGCCGGCAGGACGTGGTCGCGGCCGTGGCCGGGGCTGCCGTGGCGGTGGCGCCAGCGGTCGTCGGCCGGCAGCAGGTCGCGCAGCGCGGCGAGCAGGTCGTCGTCGCTGCCGGCGCCCGTCTCCAGGATCGCGATGCCGGCAGTTGCGTGGGGGACGAAGACGTTGAGCAGGCCGTCGCGGCCCGCGGCGGCCTCGTTCAGGAACGCCTCGCACTCGCGCGTGAGGTCGTGGACCCGCTCGCGGGAGCCGGTGCGCACGTGCAGGACGTGGGTGGAGAAGGTGGTGGTCGCATCGGTCATGCCCACCATCTTCGTACGCGCGGGCCGTCCGGGAAGGGATCGCCCTCTCCCCGGGTTGGTAGAAACATGAACGAATACGGGGTGCGCGAGGGGGTGCGCGAGACCGACGTCGTCGTCGTGGGCGCCGGGCAGGCGGGTCTGGCCGGCGCCTACCACCTGCGCCGGGCGGGCCTGGAGCCCGGCGAGGGCTTCGTCGTCCTCGACCGCTCCCCCGCGCCCGGCGGCGCCTGGCAGTTCCGCTGGCCCACGCTGACGTACGGCAGGGTGCACGGGATGCACGCACTGCCGGGCATGGAGCTGACCGGGGCGGACGAGGCCCGCCCGTCGGCCGAGGTGGTCGCCGGGTACTTCGCGCGCTACGAGCGCGCCTTCGACCTGCGCGTGCGCCGGCCCGTGCAGGTGCGCGCCGTCCGCGACGGCGGGGACGGCCGGCTGCTGGTGGAGACGGACGGGGACGGCGTCTGGTCGGCGCGGGCGCTGATCAATGCGACGGGCACCTGGGACCGCCCGTTCTGGCCGCGTATTCCCGGTCAGGAGCTCTTCCGCGGCCGTCAGGTGCACACCGCCGGCTACCCCGGGCCGGACGCGTTCGCCGGGCTGCGCGTGGTGGTGGTCGGCGGCGGGACGTCGGCCGTGCAGCACCTGATGGAGATCGCCGAGGTGGCTGCGGCCACCACGTGGGTGACACGCCGGCCGCCGGTCTTCCGGACGGGCCCGTTCGACGAGGCGCGCGGCCGGGCCGCGGTCGCGCTGGTCGAGGACCGTGTCCGCCGCGGGCTGCCGCCGCAGAGCGTGGTGTCCGTGACCGGGCTGCCCCTGACCGCCGCCATGGAACGGGCGCAGGCGGCCGGGGTGCTTCGGCGCCGGCCGATGTTCGAGCGCCTGACGCCCACGTCGGTGGTCTGGGCCGACGGCAGTGCCGTCGAGGCCGATGCCGTCGTGTGGGCCACCGGGTTCCGCCCCGCCATAGGCCACCTCGCCCCGCTCGGGCTGCGCGAGCCGGGCGGCGGTATCCGGCTGGCGGGCACGCGCGCGGTGCGCGACCGGCGGGTGCACCTGGTCGGGTACGGACCGTCGGCGAGCACCGTCGGCGCGAACCGCGCCGGGCGCGCGGCCGTGCGGGACATCCGCCGGCTGCTGGCCGGGGACACCCGGCCCGCCCCGAGTGGTGGATCTTCACAGCGGGAGCCCGCTGCGGCAGTATGAGGCGCGCAGACGGCAACCGGCAGGAGGTGCGATGCGCGTCGGGCTGTTCGTGACCTGCGTCAACGACGCCTTGCGACCGCAGACCGGGCGGGCCGTGGTCACCCTGCTGGAGCGGCTCGGCGTCCGTGTCGGCTTCCCGTCGGCCCAGAGCTGCTGCGGGCAGCCGCTGTACAACACCGGCTACCGGCGGGCGAGCGAGCCGCTGGTGCTGCGCTCGGCCTCCGCCTTCGCGGGCTACGACTACGTCGTCACTCCGTCCGCCTCCTGTGCCGCCATGATCCGGGACCACTACCCGCGCATCGCCGCCCGCGCGGCCGAGGAGGCGCGCCCGGCCGGCCGCGCGGCGGAACTGGCCGCGGCGGCCGAGGACATGGCGGGGCGGACCCACGAACTCACCGAGTTCCTCGTGGACGTGCTGGGCGTGACCGACGTCGGCGCGTCCTTCCCCCACACGGTCACCTATCACCCCACCTGCCACGGCCTGCGTGCCCTGGGGCTGGCCGACCGGCCCCGGCAGCTGCTGGAGCGGGTACGGGGCCTGCGCCTGCGGGAACTGGACGGCGCGACGGAGTGCTGCGGGTTCGGCGGCACGTTCTGCGTGAAGAACCCCGACGTCTCCACCGCCATGGGCACCGACAAGGCCCGGGCGGTCATCGCCGGGGGCGCCGAGGTGGTGTGCGCGGTCGACAACTCCTGCCTGCTCCACATCGGCGGCGTCCTCGCCCGCCTGGGCTCGGCGGTGCGCCCGCTGCACCTGGCGGAGATCCTCGCCTCCACCGGCGGGGCCGCCGCATGAGCCGTACGCACCTGGGCATGCCGGCGTTCCCGCGGGCGGCGGCCGTCTCGACCCGCGACGCCACCTTGCGCGCCAACCTCCGGCGCGCCACCGGCACGATCCGGGCCAGGCGCGAGGCCGCGGTCGCCGAACTGACGGACTGGCAGCAGCTGCGCGCCGCGGCGGCGGCCGTCAAGGACCGCACCCTGCGCCACCTGGACCGCTATCTGCTGCAGCTGGAGGAGAACGTCACCAGCGCCGGCGGCACCGTCCACTGGGCCGCCGACGCCGAGGAGGCCAACCGGATCGTCACGGACCTCGTGCGGGCGACCGGCGAGCACGAGGTCGTCAAGGTCAAGTCGATGGCCACCCAGGAGATCGGCCTGAACGCCGCCCTGGAGCGGGCGGGCATCCGCGCGTACGAGACCGACCTGGCCGAGCTGATCGTACAGCTCGGCGACGACCTGCCCTCGCACATCCTGGTGCCCGCCATCCACCGCAGCCGCGGCCAGATCCGCGACATCTTCCGCGCGCACATGGCCGAGTGGGGCCGCCCGGCCCCCGACGGGCTCACCGACCGGCCCGCCGACCTCGCCGAGGCGGCCCGGCTGCACCTGCGCGAGAAGTTCCTGCGGTGCACGGTGGGCATCTCCGGGGCGAACTTCATGGTCGCCGAGACCGGCACCCTGGTCCTCGTGGAGTCCGAGGGCAACGGCCGGATGTGCCTCACGCTCCCCCGGACGCTGATCTCCGTCGTGGGCATCGAGAAGGTGGTGCCGGCCTGGCAGGACCTGGAGGTCTTCCTGCAACTGCTGCCCCGCTCCTCGACGGCCGAGCGGATGAACCCCTACACCTCGATGTGGACCGGCACCTCCGACGAGGACGGACCCCGCGCCTTCCACCTGGTGCTGCTCGACAACGGCCGCACCGACGCCCTCGCCGACCGCACCGGCCGCCAGGCGCTGCGCTGCATCCGCTGCTCGGCCTGCCTGAACGTGTGCCCGGTCTACGAGCGGGCCGGCGGCCACGCCTACGGCTCGCCCTACCCGGGCCCGATCGGCGCGATCCTCACCCCCCAGCTGCGCGGTACGGCCTCGCCCCTGGAGGAGTCGCTGCCGTACGCGTCCACGCTGTGCGGCGCCTGCTACGAGGTGTGCCCGGTGGCCATCGACATCCCCGAGGTCCTGCTCCACCTGCGCGAACGCGTCGCGGAGGGCGGCGAGGTGACGCTGCGCGGCAACCGCACCGTCGTCCGGCCCGCCGCGCGGCACCGGCTTGAGCGCGCCGTCGCGGCCACGGCCGGCTGGACGCTGGACCACCCCGCGGTGCTCCGCCGCGCCCAGCGGCTGCTGGCCCGCACCCGGCGGCTGCACCCGCGGCGCCTGCCGGGCCCGGGCCGGGCCTGGTCGGACGGCCGCGCGCTGCCGCCGGTGCCGGCCGAGCCGTTCCGCGACTGGTGGGCCCGCACGCGCGGCGGTGCCTCGTGAGCGGCGGCGGGGCGAGCAGGGCGCGCGTCCTGGCCCGGGTACGGCGCGCGCTGGCGGACGTGCCCCGCCACGAGCGCCCCGGCGACCACCCGGTGCCCCGTGGCTACGAGCACGTGCACGGGCGGCGCACGCCGCAGGAGTCCGTGGCGCTGCTGGCCGCGCACCTGACGGAGTACCGGGCGGTCGTCCACCGCACCGACGAGGCCGGGCTGCCGGGGCTGATCGCCGCGCTGCTGGAGCGGCGCGGCGCACGGCGCGTGGTCGTGCCCGAGGGCCTGCCGGCGGCGTGGCCGGCGCAGGCGTCGGCGGAGAAGGTGCCGGACACTGCCGACCTGACGGTCCGTGACCTGGACGCGGTCGACAGCGTCGTCACCGGGTGCGCCCTGGCCGTCGCCGAGACCGGCACGCTGGTCCTGGACGGCGGCCCCGGCCAGGGGCGGCGCCGCATCACGCTCGTCCCCGACCACCACATCTGCGTGGTGCGGGTGCCGGGACAGGTGGTGGACTCGGTGCCGCAGGCGCTGGCGCGCCTGTCCCCCACCCGGCCGCTGACCTGGATCTCGGGGCCGTCGGCGACGAGCGACATCGAACTGGACCGGGTGGAGGGCGTGCACGGCCCCCGCGCCCTGGACGTCGTCCTCGCCGGCGACCCGGCCGTCGGGCCGTGAGCGCCGCAGAAGCCGTGCCCGGGAGAGGAGCCGCCGTGTCGCCGGAGGATTCGCGGGCGCTGCCGCTGCGCGGCATCACCGTCGTCGCTCTCGAACAGGCCGTCGCCGCGCCCTTCGCCACGCGGCAGCTGGCGGACCTCGGCGCCCGCGTCATCAAGATCGAACGTCCGGGAAGCGGCGACTTCGCCCGCGGCTACGACCGCCGGGTCAAGGGCCTGTCCGCGTACTTCGTCTGGTGCAACCGCGGCAAGGAGAGCGCCGCGCTGGACCTGAAGGACGCCGCCGACCATGCCCTGCTGGAGCGCATCCTCGCCCGCGCCGACGTCTTCGTGCAGAACCTCGCGCCCGGCGCCGCCGAGCGGCTCGGCCTGGGCGCCGCGACCCTGCGCGCCCGGCATCCGCGCCTGATCACGTGTGACGTCTCCGGTTACGGCACCGAGGGCCCGTACCGCGACAAGAAGGCCTACGACCTGCTGGTGCAGTGCGAGACGGGGCTGGTCTCGATCACCGGCAGCCCCGGGGCCCCGGCCCGGCCGGGCATCTCGGTCGCCGACATAGCCGGGGGCATGTACGCGTACACGGGAATACTGACGGCCCTGTACGAGCGCGAGCGGACCGGTCGCGGCACGCAGTTGTCGGTCTCGCTCTTCGACGCCCTGGCCGAGTGGATGGGGCATCCCTACTACGCCGAGGCGTACGGCGGGGAGCCCCTCGCACCCAGTGGCGCGCGGCATCCCTCGATCTCGCCGTACGGGCACTACGGCTGCGGCGACGGTGCGCGGGTGTTCCTCAGCGTGCAGAACGAGCGGGAGTGGGCGGCACTGTGCACCCGGGTGCTGCGGCGGCCGGAGCTGGTGGACGATCCGCGGTTCACGGACAACCCCGCGCGCCACGCCCATGACGAGGCGCTGACGGCCGTCATCGAGGAGTGCTTCGCCGCGCACACCGCGGACGGGGTGCTCGCGCTGCTGGACGCGGCCGGCATCGCGGCCGCCCGCCTGCGCTCGGTGGCCGAATCCACCGCCCACCCGCAGCTCGCGGCACGGGACCGGTGGCGGTCCTTCGGCTCCCCGGCCGGGCCCTTGCGGGGGCTGCTGCCGCCGGTGACCGTGGCCGGCCGGGAGGCGGCCATGGGGGCCGTCCCCGCGCTGGGCGCGCACACGGCCGCGATCCGGGCCGAATTCGCCGCGCCGCGGGCGGGGTGAAGGGGTCTCCTCACCCCGCCCCAGCGGTCAGACCTTGACCGTCAGGTGGGCGTCGCGCCGGACGAGCGCGGCGTAGTGCCCGTCGTCGGCGAGGAGCTCCCCGTGGGTGCCGCGCTCGGCGACGCGTCCCCGGTCGAGGACGACGATCTGGTCGGCGTGGCGGACGGTGGAGAGCCGGTGGGCGATGGTGATCGTCGTACGGCCCGCGGAGAGGGTGTCGATGGCCTGCTGCACGGCGTGCTCGGTACGGGTGTCCAGGGCACTGGTCGCCTCGTCCATGATGAGCACCGGCGGATCCCGCAGGATGGTGCGGGCGATGGCCAGGCGTTGTTTCTCGCCGCCCGAGAAGCGGTAGCCGCGCTCGCCGACGACGGTGTCGTAGCCGTCGGGCAGGGCGGCGATGTGGTCGTGGATCTGCGCCGCCTCGGCCGCGGCCCGGATCTCCTCGTCGGTGGCGTCGGGCTTGGCGAAGCGGAGGTTGTCGGCGACGGAGGCGTGGAAGAGGTACGTCTCCTGGGAGACCACGCCCACGGCCCGGGCCAGGGTGTCGAAGTCCAGGTCGCGCACGTCGACGCCGTCGATGAGGACGCGGCCGGAGGTGACGTCGTACAGGCGGGCCACGAGGTAGCCCAGGGTGCTCTTGCCGGAGCCGGTCGGGCCGACGACGGCGAGGCTGCTGCCGGCCGGGACGTCGAGGTCGATGCCGCTGAGCGCGGCGCCGGCGGAATCGGTGGCGTCGGTGACGTCGGTGGCGTCGTAGGAGAAGCAGACGCCCTCGAAGCGGACGTCGCCGCGGATCTTCTCCAGCCGCACCGGCTGCGCGGGCTCGGTGATCTCCCGCGGCAGGTCGAGGTATTCGAAGATGCGGCTGAAGAGGGCCACGGAGGTCTGCATCTGCACGCCGGTGGACAGCAGGCCGACGGTGGGGCGGAAGAGGCCCTGCTGGAGGGAGACGAACGCCACGAGCGTGCCCAGGGAGATGCCGGGGCCGCCGGTCTTGAGGGCGATGCCGGCCGCCCAGTAGACGAGCGCGGGCATGGCTGCCATGACGATGCCGATGGTGGACATGCGCCAGCGGCCGGCCATGTTCGTGCGGACCTCCAGGTCGACCAGTCGCTCGGACTCCGCGGCGAACGCCTTGGTGAGCGAGTCGGCGCGGCCCATGGTGCGGCCCAGCAGGATGCCGCTGACCGACAGCGACTCGGTGACCATGGCGGACATGGCGGCCATCTGCCGCTGGCGCTGGGAGGTGATCTTCCGGCGCTCGTCGCCCACACGGTGGCCGATCCAGACGAACAGCGGCAGCAGGAGCAGGGAGACGGCCGTCAGCCGCCAGTCCAGCGCGACCATGGCGACCACGGTGGCCACGACGCTGGTGAGGTTGGAGACGAGCGAGGTCGCGGTCGAGGTGACGGTGGCCTGCATGCCGCCGATGTCGTTGGCGATGCGGGACTGCACCTCGCCGGTGCGGGTGCGGGTGAAGAAGGCGAGCGGCATGCCCTGCAGGCGGTCGTAGACGGCGGTGCGCAGGTCGTGCATGACCCGCTGGCCGACGGTGGTGGAGATCAGCGTCTGCAGCACGCCGAAGACGTTGCTGACGACGGCCGTGGCGATCATGCCGAGGGCCAGCAGGGACAGCAGGCCCGTACGGCC
The DNA here is from genome assembly GCF_039532865.1 of Streptomyces luteosporeus. NCBI lineage: Bacteria > Bacillati > Actinomycetota > Actinomycetes > Kitasatosporales > Streptomycetaceae > Streptomyces > Streptomyces luteosporeus. The sequence continues at coordinate 216,568 of NZ_BAAASL010000012.1, read as the reverse complement.
CTGGGGGATGGCGACGTCGAGGATCTCGCGCAGCAGGAACGGCGAGGCCACGGCGACGAGCGAGGAGGCGGCGACGAGCAGCACCACCATGGCCAGCCGGCCGCGGTAGGGGTGGAAGAGGCGGAGGATGCGCCGCACCTGCGCGGGCTGCTCCGGGCCTGCGGGGGGCGGTGTCCAGTCCAGTGCGTCGTGGGGCATGGGCTCCTTCAGCGTGGTCGGATCCGAAATGCGGGAAGCGCGCCGACGCCGGTGACGGCGCCGGAAACACCGACGCTGTAAGGGAGCATAGCTCACTATTACCTATACTCACAATGTACGTGGTCCTGATACCATTGTGATCATGACGGCCCCCGACACGTCCGGCCAGCTCGCCGAGCAGCTGCTGAGGCTGACCCGCAGGCTCCACCGGGCCCAGAAGCGCTATCTGGACCCGGTCGGCATCACGCCCGCCCAGTCACGACTGCTGCGCACCGTGGCGCACTACGAGGCGCCCCCGCGCATGACGGACCTGGCGGAGCGCCTGGAGGTCGTGCCCCGGGCGGTGACCACCCTGGTCGACGCCCTGGAGGCCGGCGGGGAGCTGCGGCGCGTGCCCGACCCGAGCAACCGGCGGGTGATCCGCATAGAGCTCACCGACCGGGGCCGCACGACCCTGCGCGCCCTGCGCGACGCCCGTCGCGCGGCGGTGGAGGACGTCCTGGCCCCGCTCAGCGAGCCGCAGCGGGAAGTGCTGGGCGGGCTGCTGGCCGAACTGCTCTCCGGCCGCGGGCACCTGCCCGCCTGACCGGCCCGCCCGCGGCGGTTCAGCAGGCCCGCCGGTCCTCCGTCAGCTCGCCCTGGGCCGTGGCCAGGGTGCGGTCGTAGCAACTGCCGGGTCCGTACAGGCGGTAGCGCTCACGCGAGACGCCGGTGGCGTGGCGCTGATCGCGCGGCACGTTCTGGGTGTAGGCGGCATCTCCGGTGTACCTGTCGTCCAGACGCGACCAGGCGACCGTCCGGCCGCCGCGCAGGGTGACCGTCTGCGCGCCGTCGCCCATCGCCATGACCGTGCGCAGCCGGTCGCCGGCGCCCACCGACGTCGTGCCGTCCAGCGTGTAGGTGCGGTGGGTGCGGGTGGTGACCGCCGGCCCCCGGCCGGCCGTCGTCACGTTCGCGTCGTCGTTCCAGCGCGCCGTGAGGCCGTCGGTCGTCTCTCCTTCCGTCCAGCGGTGCACCGAGCGCGCGGTGACCTCGCGGGCGACGGTCGTGGTGACGCGGCCGTGCGAGGTGTCGAGGTAGCCGGCCACGGTGAGCTCGTGCCCGCCCTCGGAGGTCAGCCGGTGCTCCGTGCCCGGCTCGTAGGCGGTGGTGCCGGTCGGGCTGCCCTCCTCGTGGCGGGTCAGGGCGCCGGTGACGCGGTCGGAGGCGGCGTCCTGCCAGACGAGGACGTTGGTGGGCGTGCTCCAGCCGCTCTGCCCCTGCGGCACCCCGGCCACCGAGACGGTGACCGTGTGCGGCCGACCGTCGTTCAGCAACCCGGCGAAGGGCGTGAGGTCGTACTCCAGAGGACGGATGTCGAAGGCCTGCGGGCCCGGGATCACGTACCACAGGAACGGGTTGGACCATCCGCCGGTCCACACGGCCGGGAAGGGTGCGGCGATGCCGGCGAGCCGGCCGTCCACCGAGACCCGCACCTCCCGGTGGGGTCCGTCCTTGGCCTTGCACGAGTACGGCGCGGCGTCGGGGACGGTGAGGTACCAGAACTCCTCGCAGCCACCGCCGGATCCGGTGGCGTAGACCTCGGCGACGATGCGCTCGCTGTTGCGCGGCGTGGCCAGCGTCCCCTCGTACACCGTGCCGCCGTCTTGGGCCCCGTCGAGCGTGAGGACCTTGTCGGGGGTGGCGGCCGGCGGCACCCGGCCCTCGGCCCGGTAGAAGGTCAGCGTGGCCTTGACCTTGATGACGCCGGTGTAGGTGTCGTTGACGAGGTTGCCGATGAGCATCTCCACCGGCTGCCGGGAGCGCAGCACGGGAGCGTAGCGCGTGACGTCCTTCTCGACGCTCCAGGAAATGCCCTTCGGCGAGGGCTCGGGCGTCGAGGTGCGCAGCACCTCGACGCCGCCTATGCGCAGGTAGCCCAGGCGGTCGTACTGCCGGCCGGCCACCGATCCTTGCAGGCGCAGGACGACCTTGTTCCAGCGGTCGCCGCAGCGCTCGGGGGGCGCGTAGGTGCTCTTGTAGGGCGTGTAGTCGCGGAATTCGGTCTCGGCCACGGTGACCGTGCAGGAGGTCGTGCCGGGCGTGGCCACCGGCGGACCGGCGGTGACCGGGTCGTGCCAGTCGGTGCCGAACTCGGCGGGGGCCGCGGTGGCCTGGCCGGTGCTCAGCAGCAGGGCGGCGGTGACGGCGCACAGCACCTGGAGCAGTCGTCTCATGGGGCAGGAGTGAAGCGCTTTGCCGCGGGGCGCACCAGTACTCCACCGGCCCGAGTGCCGCCCGGCCTCCTTTGGCCCGAATCGCACGTCCACCGTCGCCCCCGATGCGCGGCCCCTGATGCGCGGACGTGGAAAACCAGTTGAAACAGGGCGCGCGGGCGGGCCAGCCTGGCACGACTCCATCCGTCCCCTGCGAACTCGGAATCCCATGCAGATTCGCGATCTTCCGTACACCGATCCCGGCCGACCGGACGTCCGGTCGGGGCCGCGCTTCCTGGTATGGCTGGGGCGCGGTCAACTCGGCGGCCAGCTCAAGGCGGTGCTCTGGGGCACGGTGCACATGGCCTCCGTCGCCCTCTTCCCGGTGGCCGTGGGGCTGGCCGTGCAGGCGGTCGTGGACCGCTCGGGCGGCCGCCTGGCGGCCTCCGGCGGCCTGATGCTGCTGCTCGGCGCCCTCACCACGCTCGGGGACACGATGCTGCACCGGGTGGCCGTCACCAACTGGATCCTGGCCGCGGCCCGGGTGCAGCAGCTCCTGGCGCGCAAGGCGGCCGAGTTGGGTGCGGCCCTGACCCAACGCGTGGCGGCCGGCGAGGTGGTGGCCGTCTCGACGGGCGACGTCGAGAAGATCGGCTGGTTCGTCGAGGCGTTCTCCCGCTTCACCGCGGCCGCCTTCACCACCGTGGTGCTCTGCGCGGGACTGGTGATCTACCAGCCGGTCCTGGGCGGCCTGATCGCGCTGGGCGTGCCTCTTCTGGTGCTGGCCGTGCTGCCGCTGCTGCCGCCGGCGACCGCGCGGGCGGACGCCCAGCGCGACAAGGCCGGTTACGCCACCGAGCTGGCCTCGGACACCGTGGCGGGGCTGCGGGTGCTGCGGGGCATCGGCGGCGAGGAGCTGTTCCTGGAGCGCTACCGCCGCGCCTCGCAGGAGGTGCGGTTGGCTGCCGTGCACAGCGCCCGGATGTGGGCGCTGATCGCCGCGGTCCAGGTCGTGCTGCCGGGACTGCTGCTGATCGGAGTCGTCTGGTACGGGGTGCACCTGGTGCAGCAGGGCACGATCGGCGTCGGCGAACTGGTCACGGTCTACGGCATCGTCACCTTCCTGCTCTTCCCCCTGCGGCAGTTCGAGGAGATCGCCCAGGCGTACTCCTTCGCGCTGCCCTCGGCCCGGCGCGCCGTCAAGGTGCTGGGCCTGCAGCGCCCGGCAGTCACCGAGGACGGGCAGGCGTCCGCCCCGGTGGGTGACGCCGCGCTCTCCGGCGATCTGTACGACCCCGTCACCGGTCTCCTCGCCCCCGCCGGGCGGCTGACCGCGGTGGTGTGCGGCGACCCGGACGCCGGCGGCCGCCTGGCCGCCCGGCTCGGCGGGCACGCCACCGGTACCGCCGCCGGGGAACACCCCTCCGTGCTGCTGGGCGGGGTTGCCCTGGACGAGGTGCCGCTGCCGGTGGCCCGGGCGGCGGTGCTCGTCCAGGACAAGGACCCGGTGCTGCTGTCGGGCACGCTCGCCGAGCTGCTGGACGTGCCCTCCTCGGGCGCGGTGACCGCCGAGGAGGCCCTGGCCGCCGCACAGTGCGACGACGTCCTGGCCTCGCTCGTGCGCTCGTCGGCCCTCCCGGCCGGCGCCCGCGGCGATGCCATGGCGGCCCGCATCACCGAGCGCGGGCGCTCGCTGTCGGGCGGCCAGCGGCAGCGGCTCGCCCTGGCCCGCTCGCTGGTGACCGACCCCGAGGTGCTGGTGCTCGACGAGCCGACCTCGGCCGTGGACGCCCACACCGAGGCCCGCGTCGCCGACGGGGTGCGGGCCCTGCGCCGGGGGCGGACGACGGTGGTCTTCACCTCCAGCCCGCTGGTGCTCGACCGGGCGGACCGGGTCGTCCTCGTCCACGAGGACGGCGTGGCCGCCGTCGGTACGCACACGGAACTGGTGGACACCCACCCGGCGTACCGCGATGTCGTCACCCGCCGGACGGACGACGAGGCCGACGAGACCGCCGGTGATCCGGCCGACGAGCGCGAACAGATAGGGGAATCGGCATGATCGGCGCAGCACCCCCGGAGCACGACCCGGCCGCACCGGAGTCGGCGACGATCCTGCCGGTCGCCGGGCCGGCCACGGTACGGGCGTATGTGCGGGGCCTGCTCAGCCGGCACCGCCGGGCCTTCGTGGTGCTGGTGACCGCCAACGCGGTCGCCGTCGTCGCCTCCATGGCGGGCCCGTACCTGCTGGGCGGGCTGGTCGACGACCTGTCCGCGGGCGCGCGGGACCTCCAGCTGGGCCGGACCATCGCCCTGTTCGGCTTCGCCCTCGCCGTCCAGACGCTCTTCACCCGCATGGTGCGGCTGCGCGGCGCGGTGCTCGGCGAGCGGATGCTGGCCGACCTGCGCGAGGACTTCCTGGTGCGCTCGGTCGCGCTGCCGCCGGGCGTCCTGGAGCGGGCGGGCACCGGTGACCTGCTGTCGCGGATCACCACCGACATCGACCGGCTGGCCGAGGCCATGCGCGAGGCCGTGCCGCAGCTGGCGATCGGCTTCGTGTGGGCCGCGCTGCTGCTCGGGGCGATGACGGTCACGGCGCCGCCGCTCGCGCTGTCGCTGCTGGTGGTTCTGCCGCTGCTGATCGCCGGCTGCCGCTGGTACTTCCGGCGGGCCCCCGCCGCCTATCGCTCGGAGGCCGCGGGCTATGCCGCCGTCGCCGCGGCGCTGGCCGAGACGGTCGACGCCGGCCGCACCGTCGAGGCGCACCGCCTCGGCGCGCGGCGCGTGGCCCTGTCCGACCGGCGCATCGCGGAGTGGACCGGATGGGAGCGCTACACGCTCTGGCTGCGCTCGGTGCTCTTCCCGGTGGTCAACGCCACGCACTTCCTGCTGATGGGCGCCGTGCTGCTCATCGGCGGTTTCTGTGTGCTGCGCGGCTGGTTGTCGGTGGGCGAGCTCACGACGGGGGCGCTGCTGGCGCAGATGCTCGTCGAACCGCTGGGGCTGATCCTGCGCTGGTACGACGAGCTGCAGGTGGCCCAGGTGGCGCTGGCCCGGCTGGTGGGGGTGCAGGAGATCGAGCCGGGCGCCGGTGACGAGAAGGTGCGCCCCGACGGCCGCGACGTCGCCGCCGACCGCGTCCGCTTCGGCTATACGGCGGGCGCGGACGTGCTGCACGAGGTCTCCCTCGCCGTGCGGCCGGGCACCCGGGTGGCCCTGGTGGGCCCGTCGGGCGCGGGCAAGTCGACGCTCGGCCGGCTGCTGGCCGGCATCTACGCCCCCCGGGAGGGGAGCGTGACGCTGGGCGGGGCGGAGCTGTCGCGCATGCCCACCGAACGGGTGCGCCGGCACGTGGCGCTGGTCAACCAGGAGCACCACGTCTTCGTGGGCTCGCTGCGCGACAACCTGCTGCTGGCCCGGACCGGTGCCGGTGACGAGGAACTGTGGGCGGCCCTGGCGGCGGTGGACGCCGACGGCTGGGCCCGGTCCTTGGCGGAGGGACTGGATACGGAGGTCGGGTCGGGCGGGCTCGCCCTGACCCCGGCGCAGGCCCAGCAGGTCGCGCTCGCCCGGCTGGTGCTGGCGGACCCGCACACGCTGGTGCTGGACGAGGCGACCTCGCTGCTCGATCCGCGCGCGGCCCGGCACCTGGAGCGTTCGCTGGGCAAGGTGCTCCAGGGCCGGACGGTGGTGGCGATCGCGCACCGGCTGCACACCGCGCACGACGCCGATGTGATCGCGGTCGCGGAGGACGGCCGGATCAGCGAACTGGGCTCGCACGACGAGCTGGTCGCCGCCGGCGGCGCGTACGCGGCGCTGTGGCGCTCCTGGCACCGGTAGCCCCGTAGGGGCGCGGGGCGGTGTCGGTCTGCGGCTGCCGCCGCGTGGGCGCGAGCAACCACCGACGGCCCGCAGCCGATGCGCCACCGACAGGGCCCCGCGCCCCTGACAGCGCGCTGCGCGGGCCGGCGGGCGGGGGGTCAGACCAGGTTCAGGGCCGCCAGTCCGCCGGCTCCGCCGAGCAGGAGGAAGGCCGGCATGAGGATCTTGGTTTCGACGCGGCTGCCGGCGCGGAAGCGCAGGGACTTCGGCGGGCCGAGGGGGTACCAGCGCTTGCGGGCGATGGGCAGCGGCCACAGGATCGGGCAGCCGGAGACCGTCAGGGCGTCCCCGATGTCGTGCACGAGGGCGCCCAGGACGATGGGCAGACCCAGCCACAGGTACTGCTGGCCGTCGCCGGTCAGCAGCCAGCCGGCGCCGTTGCCCGGCCGGTCCAGCTCGCCGGCCAGGATCCAGGCGCCGGTCGCGCCCAGCAGCCAGACCAGGACGTCGCTGGAGGTGCGGGCCGCCCGCCACAGCAGCCCCTCGACGGCCAGCACCAGATGGACGAAGAGGATGCCGAGGACGGCCCAGCGGCCCCCGGTCACCGCCAGCACGGAGGCCCCGGCCCCGATGAGCAGGGCCCACAGCGCGGTGTGGGTCAAGGTGCGGTGACCACCGCTGCGGCGGGGGTCCGCCTTGGTCCGGGTCGCCTTGTAGACGGCGTACGAGAGCTTGTCGATGATTTCGCACAGGATCCGGGATATCGGGCCGAAGGACCGCGATATCGTCGCCGACTTGTGGTCCAGGTCCGGGGCCAGGGCGGCGCCGGCGCAGATGAGCGTCCCGACGACGAGCACCGGCCAGGGCATCGGATGCCCGGTCGCGGCCACTGCGGCCCCCACGCCCAGCCAGGCTGCCGCTCCGGAGAGCGAGTGCGCCGGTCCCATCATGGTCGTTCCACCCCTTCGCCGGCCCGCGCGGGGCCTTTCTGACGCGCTGTCGGCGACTCAGGGTAACGTCCGGATGATCATCGCCGGACCGGCCGGTTGCCTGATCGGGGCCCGGGCCAGGCACTATGGTGGTGTGACCCTTATCGATCAGATGCCGAGCCATGCCGACCCCGACGCCCTCTTCGAAGCGTTCTCGACCTGGGCCGAGGAGCGGGGCATCTCGCTGTACCCCGCCCAGGAGGAGGCGCTGATCGAGGTGGTCTCCGGGGCGAATGTGATCCTGTCCACACCGACGGGCTCGGGCAAGAGCCTGGTGGCGGCCGGGGCGCACTTCGCCGCGCTGGCCAACGACCAGGTGACCTTCTACACGGCCCCCATCAAGGCGCTGGTGTCGGAGAAGTTCTTCGACCTGTGCAAGATCTTCGGCACCGAGAACGTCGGCATGCTCACGGGCGACGCCTCGGTCAACGCCGACGCCCCGGTCATCTGCTGCACCGCCGAGGTGCTCGCCTCGATCGCGCTGCGCGACGGCAAGGACGCCGACATCGGCCAGGTCGTCATGGACGAGTTCCACTTCTACGCCGAGCCGGACCGCGGCTGGGCCTGGCAGATCCCGCTGCTGGAGCTGCCGCAGGCACAGTTCGTGCTGATGTCGGCGACGCTGGGCGACGTCACGCGCTTCGAGGAGGACCTCACCCGGCGCACGGGCCGGCCGACGGCGGTGGTCCGCTCGGCGACCCGCCCGGTGCCGCTGTCGTACGAGTACCGCGCGACGCCGCTGACCGAGACGCTCACCGAGCTGCTGCAGACCCAGCAGGCCCCGGTGTACATCGTGCACTTCACCCAGGCCGCCGCGGTGGAGCGGGCGCAGGCGCTGATGAGCATCAACATGTGCTCGCGCGAGGAGAAGGACAAGATCGCCGAGCTCATCGGCAACTTCCGCTTCACGACCAAGTTCGGCCGCAATCTCTCGCGCTTCGTGCGCCACGGCATCGGTGTGCACCACGCCGGCATGCTGCCGAAGTACCGGCGCCTGGTGGAGCGGCTGGCGCAGGCGGGCCTGCTGAAGGTGATCTGCGGCACGGACACGCTCGGCGTGGGCGTGAACGTCCCGATCCGGACAGTTTTGTTCACCGCGCTGACCAAGTACGACGGCCAGCGGGTGCGCACCCTGCGGGCGCGGGAGTTCCACCAGATCGCGGGCCGCGCCGGGCGGGCGGGCTTCGACACTGCGGGCTTCGTCGTCGCGCAGGCCCCCGACCATGTCGTGGAGAACGAGAAGGCGCTGGCGAAGGCGGGCGACGACCCCAAGAAGCGCCGCAAGGTGGTGCGCAAGAAGGCGCCCGAGGGCTTCGTCAACTGGACGGAGAACACCTTCGAGAAGCTCATCGCCTCGGAGCCGGAGCAGCTCACCTCCCGTTTCAAGGTCACCCACGCCATGCTGCTGGCGGTCATCGCCCGGCCCGGCAACGCCTTCGAGGCGATGCGGCGGCTGCTGGAGGACAACCATGAGCCGCGCCGGAACCAGCTGCGGCACATCCGCCGGGCGATCGCCATCTACCGCTCGCTGCTGGACGGCGGGGTGGTCGAGCGGCTGGAGGAGCCCGACGCCGAGGGCCGCATCGTGCGCCTGACGGTGGACCTGCAGTCGGACTTCGCCCTCAACCAGCCCCTGTCGACCTTCGCGCTGGCCTCCTTCGAGCTGCTGGACCCCGAGTCCCCCTCCTACGCGCTGGACATGGTCTCGGTGGTGGAGTCGACGCTCGACGATCCGCGCCAGATCCTGGTGGCCCAGCAGAACAAGGCGCGCGGCGAGGCCGTGGCGGAGATGAAGGCGGAGGGCGTCGAGTACGAGGAGCGCATGGAGCGGCTGATGGACGTCACCCATCCCAAGCCGCTGGAGGAGCTGCTGTCCCACGCCTACGGGCTCTACCGCAAGAGCCACCCGTGGGTGGGCGACCACCCGCTGTCGCCGAAGTCCGTGGTGCGCGACATGTACGAGCGGGCGATGACGTTCACGGAGTTCGTCTCCCACTACGACCTCGCGCGCACCGAGGGCATCGTGCTGCGGTACCTGGCGAGCGCGTACAAGGCGCTGGAGCACACCGTTCCCGACGACCTGAAGTCCGACGACCTGCAGGACCTGATCGCCTGGCTGGGCGAGATGGTGCGCCAGGTCGACTCCAGCCTGCTGGACGAGTGGGAGCAGCTGGCGAACCCGTCGGAGGAGTCCGCCGAGGAGGCGCGCGAGCGCGCCGACCAGGTGGAGCCGGTCACCACCAATGCGCGGGCCTTCCGGGTGCTGGTGCGCAACGCGATGTTCCGCCGCGTCGAGCTGGCCGCCCTGGACAAGGTGGACGAGCTCGGCGCGATGGACGCCGACTCCGGCTGGGACGAGGAGCGCTGGGCGGCGGCCATGGACGCCTACTGGGACGAGTACGAGGAGCTGGGCACCGGACCGGACGCGCGCGGCCCGAAGCTGCTGCGGATCGAGGAGCGGCCGCAGGACGGGCTGTGGCGCGTCCGGCAGACCTTCGCCGACCCGAGCGGCGACCACGACTGGGGCATTTCGGCCGAGGTGGACCTCGTGGCCTCGGACGAGGAGGGCCGGGCCGTCGTCCGCGTGACGGACGTCGGCCAGCTCTGACGACGGCAGGCGGCGACCGTGGCGGTGCTGCTGGAGAAGCACCGCCACGGCGCTCACGCCCGGCCGCGCAGCCATGACCACAGCCCCTTCCGCCGGGCCGGCGCACCGGCCGGCTCCCCCGCCCCTGCCCCCGCCCCTGGTCCGTCCGGCGGTGCCAGTGCGGCCCGCCGCACAGGCCCGTCCGCTCCCCGGTCCGTCGCGTGGCCGGCCTCCGGTGGCACGGGCGGTGGCCCGCCGGCGCGGGCCTCGGCCAGTGCGGCGGCCAGGCGATGGCGGTAGTGGTCCCGCTCGTCGGGGTCGGCGGCCAGGACCAGGCGTGCAGTGACCTCGCCGGCGGCCCGCGCCCCGGGCCGGGCCCGGGCGAGGACCGGGCGCAGGGCCTCAAGGCATGCCCTTTCCCGTGCGTCCGCCGCGGCGCTCGCCACGTCGGTGGCGTCGAGCACCGCCGCGACGGCGGCCGCCCGCTCCCAGGGCCCGGCGGCCGCGGCCGTCAGCTGGGCGACGCGGCGGGCGCGCCAGCCGCGCGGCCGCCGGTCGGGCTGTTCCTCCAGTGCCTCGCGCAGGGGTGCGGGGATCCGGCCGGACAGCAGATCCGGGCTCGCCTCCGCGAAGTCGACCAGCTCGCTCGCGAGGTAGTGCCAGACCACGACGCGGTAGCGGTTGACGTAGAACTTCACGGGCGTGAAGCATCCGGCGCGGGCGAGACGGGTGAAGCGGGCTGCGCCGATCCCCAGCAACTCGGCGCCCTCGGCCGTGCCCACGGTCCACAGCCGGCTGCGCAGGGCCTCGGGGAAGCCCGTGGCGGATCTGTGCCGCTCGATCTCCGCGCGGCTCACGCGCTGCCCGCCCCCCGGCCCCGGGCCGGCTGTCCGCACCTCTCCCAGCTGCACGGCCAGCTCGAACTCCCGCGATCCGAGTCCCAGTTCCCGCGCGGCCCGCGCGAAGGGAACCTCCGCCCGCCCTTGGGCCTGCCGCACGCCGTCGTCCCACGCCTCGTGCCGTCGCACCTCGTGGCCCACGTGCTCCTGCTGCACCGCCATGACGCCTCCCCGCCACCGATCCATCACCGACAGTGACGACGGTAGCGCGGACGGACGCCGCCCGGGCAAGCCTGTGGATAACTTGGGTGCCGGTAGCGTTTTTGCAGGTCAGAGGCTCGTCGACCGGCCTTCGCCGACGCGGTTGACCAGCAGCGTCATCTCGTACGCGATCAGTCCGATGTCGGCTTCGCCGGCTCCGAGCACACACAGGCACCCGTCGGGCCCGGCGGCCGTGACGAAGAGGACCCCCTGGTCGAATTCGACCATCGTCTGCCGCACCTCGCCCGCCCGGAACTGCCGTCCGGTGCCCCGGGCCAGGCTGTGCAGCCCGGACGCGACCGCCGCCAGGCGCTCGGCGTCCTCCCTGCTCAGGCTCGCACTCGCCCCGGTGACCAGCCCGTCGTTGGAGAGCACCAGGGCGTGGCGTATCTCCTGGACCCGCTCGGTCAACTCGTCCAGCACCCCGTCGAGTTCCTTGCCGCTCGTCATGCGCCGCCTCCCCGTTGCGCGATGTCCCGTGGCTGCCGTGCCAGCCTTGCCCACGCGCGCGCCCACGGCAACCCGCCCCCGCCCGTCGGTACATGCCAGGGGCTTGGTCACACCGGCCGCACCGAATGTGCACGCGAGGCGCCCGGAATGTGCACACGGGATTCAACTCCACGACCGCCGGGCACACTTGAACGACCGCAGGTATGGCCGCTCACGGGGGCAGGTGATCCGCGTGTTCGACAAACTCCGCAAACGCATCGAGGTGGTGCGGCAGCCACCCTCGCCCCGCCCGCCGGCCGCCAGGCGGCACAACCTCTTCGAGGCTGCGGCGGTCTACGTTGCCGCCTGCGCCGAGAACGACCACGACAGGAGCCTGGAGGCGGCCCGCTGGGTCTCGCCCGAGGCCCTGAGCTTCGGCGTGAACGAGCTCGCCTGCCGGGCCGTCATCGCCCTCGCGCGCGAGCGCGACCAGTCGCCGCAGGCCGTGGCCCGTTCCCTCATGGGCCTGCCGACCGCCTAGCTCCCCCACTGCGGCACCGCAGGTCCCGGGCGTCGCGCCCCGCTCCGCGGCCGTTCGCGAGCCCGTCACCTTGAAGTCGTGCACATGCCAGCACGCGCTCCTACGCTGCCCCACGTCCAGCGAACTCCCCACCGTCCTCCCCTGCCCGGAGGTGCCCGTGCACGCCGCATCCGGCCCCCGCCGTCCCCGACTTCCCCGCCTTCGCCGGCGCCACGCCGTCGCCCTCGCCACGGCCCTCGGCCTCGCGGCGGCCTCCCCGCTGCTGTGGGCCCCGGACTCCGCCGCCGCCACCGCCGTGCCCACGCCCGACCACGTCGTGGTCGTCGTGTTCGAGAACCACGCCTACGACCAGGTCATCGGCAGCTCCAGCGCCCCGTACATCAACGCGCTGGCCAAGGACGGAGCGAACCTGACCGCCTCCTACGCCGAGACGCACCCCAGCCAGCCCAACTACTACGCGATGTTCTCCGGCGACACCCAGGGCATCACCGACGACAGCTGCGTGGACCCGGGCTTCAGCGACGCGCCGAACCTCGCCTCCGAGCTCCTCGACGCGGGCAGAACGTGGGCCAGCTACAACGAATCGCTGCCCTCCGAGGGCTCCACGACGTGCAGCAGCGGCAAATACCGCCAGAAGCACAACCCCTGGTTCGGCTTCTCCAACGTGCCCACCAGCAGTGCGCACACCTTCTCGGCCTTCCCCCGCGACTACTCCACCCTGCCCGCGGTCTCCTTCGTGGTGCCGAACATGTGCAGCGACATGCACGACTGCTCCGTCGGCACCGGCGACACGTGGCTGAAGAACAACCTCAAGGGCTATGCCGACTGGGCGAAGACGCACAACAGCCTGCTGCTGATCACCTTCGACGAGGACAACCGCCTCAGCGGCAACCGCATCCCCACCGTCCTGTACGGCGAGCCCGTCAAGGCGGGTGCCACCTCCGGCACCACCTACAACCACTACGACGTGCTGCGGACGCTGGAGAGCATGTACGGCCTGCCGCACGCCGGCAACGCCGCCGGCGGCAAGGACATCACCGGGATCTGGAACGGCTGACCGTGTACCTCGCGGACAGCCGTACCACCCCGCCCGCCGCCGGCCGGGAATCCGCCCCCGGCCGGCGGCGGGCCGCCGTTCCCGCGACGGTCCTCGCGCTGGGCACCGTCAGCCTGATCACGGATGTCTCCTCCGAGATGGTCGGCGCCGTCCTGCCGCTGTACCTGGTCACCGGACTCGGCCTGACCCCGCTCGGCTTCGGCCTGCTGGACGGCGTCTACAACGGCGCGGGCGCCCTCGTCCGCCTCCTCGGCGGCCGGGTCTCCGACCGGCGCGCCGGCGGCCACAAGACCGTGGCCGCCGCCGGCTACGGACTGTCGGCGCTGTGCAAGCCGCTGCTGCTCCTCGTGCACAGCATGCCGCTGATCGGTGCCGTCCTGGCCGCGGACCGCGCGGGCAAGGGGCTGCGCACCGCTCCGCGCGACGCCCTGATCTCGCTGTCCTGCGAACCTGCGGCCCGCGGCCGCGCCTTCGGCGTGCACCGCGCGATGGACACGGCCGGCGCGCTGCTCGGACCGCTGCTGGCCTTCGTGATCCTGCGCGCGGCGGCGGACGGGTTCGACGCCGTCTTCACCGCGAGCGCCTGCATCGCCGTGCTCGGCGTGGTCGTCCTCGTCCTGTTCGTCCCCGCCCACACCGGCGGGTCCGGCGACCCGCGCGGCACGACGGCCCGCACCGGGGCCCGGGAGCTGCTGCGCCTGCCCGCCGTGCGCCGGCTCACCGGCTGTGCGGTGCTCCTGGGTCTGACCACCGTGAGCGATTCCTTCCTCTACCTCACCCTCCAGCGCCGGCTGCACCTGCCGGAGGCGTGGTTCCCGCTGCTGCCGCTGGGAACCGCAACGGTGTTCCTGCTGCTGGCCGTTCCCCTGGGTGCGGTCGCCGACCGCTGGGGACGGCGGCGCCTATTCGTGTGCGGCCACCTCGCCCTGCTCACCGCGTACGCCGTGCTCCTGCTCGCTCCGCCGGGCGCCTCCCCGGTGACGGTCTGCTGCGTCCTGGTCCTGCACGGCGGCTTCTACGCCGCCACCGACGGGGTGCTGGCGGCCGCCACCGCCGACGCCGTGCCGCGGCAGGCGCGGGGCAGCGGCCTGGCCGTGGTGCAGACCGGTCAGGCCCTCGCCCGTTTCGCGTGCTCGATCGCCTTCGGCGCGGCCTGGACGGCCTGGGGCGAGCGCACGGCCCTGACCGCGGGCGCCGCCGGGCTGTGCGCGGCCACCGTCCTGAGTGCACGGCTGCTGCGCCCTTCCTCCGCCGGCACTCCTCCCACCGCACCGGAGAGCGCCCGTTGACCCGTACGCACCGGATCCTGATCCTGCTGGCCACCGTGCTCGCCCTGGCCGGTGTGGCGGTCGGGGTCACGCTCCACGCCGCCGGCCGCGCGGCCGAGAAGGACCGGCCCCGCGCGGGCGGTCCCGCCGTGCACCCGGGCGAGGTCACCTTGGACGCGCCCGGTCGCAGCGTCTTCCGCAACATGGCCTGGGGCCCGCACCGCGACGAGGTCGTCTCGGTCCCCGCGACCGACCCCACCGGGGCGCGCACCGCCTCCGGTGTCCGCTGTCTGCGCTTCCACACGGCGGCCGGTACCGGGATCTGCCTGCAGTCCGTACGCAATGGCCTACGGGACGACTACCGCGCCGTGCTCCTCGACGCGCACCTGCGCGAGCTGCATCACTATGCTCTCGCCGGCATCCCGACCCGGGCCCGCGTCTCCCCCGACGGCCGCGCCGCCGCCTGGACGGTCTTCGTCAGCGGCGACTCCTACGCCGGCACCGCCTTCTCGACCCGCACCTCCGTCCTCGACACGCGCACCGGTGAGCTGGACGGCGACTTGGAGACGTACCGGTTCCTGCTGGACGGCCGCCCGCACCGGGCGGCCGACATCAACGTGTGGGGCGTGACGTTCGCCGACGCCCGGCACTTCTACGCCACCGTCGCCACGGGCGGCAGGACGTACCTGGTCGACGGCGACCGCACGGCCCGTACGCTGCGCGCCCTGCACGAGAACGTCGAGTGCCCGTCGCTGTCCCCCGACGGCACGCGCATCGCCTACAAGAAGCGCGCCGAGGGCGCTCCGGCCGATGCGCCCTGGCGGTTGTACGTGCTGGACCTGCACACGATGCGGGAGACGGCGACCGCCGAGCGGCGCAACGTCGACGATCAGGCCGTCTGGCAGGACGCGCACACCCTGGTGTACTCCCTGCCCGGCGACTTCGGCTCGGACCTGTGGACCGTACCGGCCGACGGCTCGGGGCATGCGCGGCTGCTGATGAAGGCCGCGCTGGCTCCGGCCTTCGCCGCGCCCGCTCCACGCCCCTGAGCACGCGCCGTGTGACGCGCTTCACCTGCTGCTCGTGCGCATGTACGGCGCTTCTCCTGTACCCTCGGGCGCTCCGAGCATCCGCTAGTCAAATTTGAGGAGCAGTCCAACCTGTGACTCCGCCCTCCGCCGTGACACCCGCCCACGTCTCCCTGCTCAGCCGCTGCCGGGCGGCCTTCCTTCCCGGCGACCCCGCCCGCACCGGACGCATCGCCTTCTGGTCGGCCACCGACGATGCACCTCCCCTCGACCACGCCACGACCGAAGAGCTGACCGTCGCCGTCCCCGCCGGCACGGACGTCACCACCACGACCGTACGCGCCACCGTGCTGCCGGTACGCGAGGCCCTGCCCGTGCTGACCCGCGCCCGCACCGCCGGCGGCGACGAGGCCGCCGTCTTCTGGGGTACGGCCGCCGTCCTCGCCCTGCAGCTCGCCGCGCGCGGCCGGCTGCTGCCGGGCCTGAGCGAGGCGGGGTACGACACCTGGCAGGCGGGCCCGTTCGACGCCGAGGACGCGCGCCGCATCGCCGGCCTGGCCTCCGCCATGCCGCCCGCCGCCCACGCCGTACCGCTCCCGCACACCGGCGGCCCCCTTCTGCTGCCCGAACCGGGGCAGTTGCTGCGCTCCTTCCTCGACGCCGTCGCCGACGGCCTGCCGCGCTCCCCCGCCGCCCCGGCGGCCGCCGGCCACCGTGCCTTCACCGCAGCCGCGCCGCAGCGCCTGCGCGGCAGGCGCGCCGGGTCCGTGCCGGAAACGCCCGTGCGGCTCTCCCTGCGCGTCGAGGTCCTCGGCCTGACCGCGGCCGGTACCGGGGGCGACGAGGCGCAGGAGGCGGCGCCGCGCTTCCGGGTCGTGCCCCAGGTGCACGGCATCGCCGACCCCGCGCTCGTCGCCGACGCCACGGACGTCTGGACGGGCGCGAGTGCCGCCGGTGCCGCCCTGGGTGCGGGCGCACGGCCGACGACCCTGCTCGCCCTGCGGCGCGCCGCCCACGCCTGGCCCGCGCTGCAGCCCCTGCTCGCGGACGCCGTACCCGGCCCCCTCGACCTCGCCGACGAGGAGGTCACCGAACTGCTCGGCGCCGCCGCCGCTGCCCTGGACCGGGCCGGCGTCGAGGTCCACTGGCCCAGGGAACTGGTCCGCGGCCTGACCGCGCGGGCCGTCGTCGGGCCGCCGGACGGCGAGGCCGGGCCGGCCTTCGACCGGTCTTCCGGGCTGCCTCCGATGCTGTCCGCCGAGGCGCTGCTGACGTTCAGCTGGCGGTTCGCCGTCGGCGGCCGGGAGGTGAGCCGGCAGGAGCTCGACCGGCTGGCCGAGGTGAGCCGGCCGGTGGTGCGCCTGCGCGACCAGTGGGTGCTCCTCGACCCGGAGGCCGTACGGCGCGCCCGTGCCCGGCGCGACCGCAAGGTGACGCCGGTCGAGGCGCTGGGCGCGGCCCTCGTGGGCCGCGCGGAGACCGCCGAGGGCGAGGAGCCGGTCGAGGTGGGGGCCACCGGCTGGCTGGCGGCGCTGCGCGAGCGCATCGCCGACCCGCAGGCCGCGACCGAGCCGTTCGCACCGCCCGCCGCGCTCGCCGCCACCCTGCGCGACTACCAGCTGCGCGGCCTGGCCTGGCTGGACCGGATGACCTCGCTCGGCCTCGGTGCCTGCCTGGCCGACGACATGGGCCTGGGCAAGACCGTCACGCTCATCGCCCTGCACCTGCACCGTCAGGCGCTGCCCGGCGGCGCCGGCCCGACCCTGGTGGTCTGCCCGGCCTCCCTCATGGGCAACTGGCAGCGGGAGATCGAACGTTTCGCCCCCGGCACGCCGGTGCGCCGCTTCCACGGCCCGGCCCGGGACCTGGGCGGCCTGGCCGAGGGCGAGTTCGTGCTCACCACCTACGGCACGATGCGGCTCGACGCCCAGCGGCTGGCCACCACCGGCTGGGGCCTGGTCGTCGCCGACGAGGCCCAGCACGTGAAGAACCCCCGCTCGGCGACCGCCAGGGCGCTGCGCGGCATCGGCGGCGCCGCGCGCGTCGCGCTGACCGGCACCCCGGTGGAGAACAACCTCTCCGAGCTGTGGGCGATCCTCGACTGGACGACCCCGGGCATCCTCGGTCCCCTGGACCGCTTCCGCAGGCGTCATGCGCGCGCTGCCGAGGGCGGCGACCAGCAGGCCGCCGAGCGGCTCGCGGCCCTCGTGCGCCCCTTCCTGCTGCGCCGGCGCAAGTGCGATCCGGGCATCGCACCGGAGCTGCCGCCCAAGACCGAGACCGATCACGTCGTCGCGCTCACCGAGGAACAGGCCGGCCTGTACGAGGCGGTGGTGCGGGAAATGCTCGCCGAGGTGGCCGAGGCGGACGGCATCGAGCGCCGCGGGCTGATCGTCAAGCTGCTCACCGGCCTCAAGCAGATCTGCAACCACCCGGCGCAGTTCCTGAAGGAGGAGCCCGCCAAGGGGCGCCGGAAGTCGATGCTCACGGGCCGCTCCGGCAAGGTGGAGCTCCTGGACGAGCTGCTGGACACGGCGCTCGCCGAAGGGGCGAGCGTGCTGGTGTTCACCCAGTACGTGCGGATGGCGCGGCTGCTGGAGCACCACCTCGCCGCACGCGGCGTGCCATGCGCGCTGCTGCACGGCGGCACGCCGGTGGCGCGGCGCGAGGAGATGGTCCGCCGCTTCCAGGAGGGCGAGGTGCCGGTGTTCCTGCTGTCGCTGAAGGCGGCGGGCACGGGGCTGAACCTGACCCGCGCCGGGCACGTCGTGCACTTCGACCGCTGGTGGAACCCGGCCGTCGAGGCACAGGCCACCGACCGTGCGTACCGCATAGGCCAGACGCAGCCGGTGCAGGTCCACCGGTTCGTCGCCGAGGGCACCGTGGAGGACCGCATCGCGGAACTGCTCTCGCGCAAGCAGGCACTGGCGGACGCGATCCTCGGCTCCGGCGAGGCAGCGCTGACCGAACTGACGGACGCCCAGCTGGCGGAACTGGTGGCACTGAGGGGGACGGGTCGATGACGGACGAAGCGACAACAGAGGAACGCGTTTTCGCGGCACTGCCGCCCGTGTCCGGCGGGGCGTTCGCCCGCAGTTGGTGGGGGCGGGCCTGGCTGCAGGCGCTGGAGGACACGGCGCTGGACGGCGGGCAGGTCAAGGCCGGCCGCCGGTACGCCCGGGCGGGGGCGGTCGGCGCAATATCCGTACGGCCGGGTCGCGTCACTGCGCTGGTGCGCGACCGGGACGGCATGCCGCAGCGCGCGGACGTACTGGTGCGGACGCTGCCGGCGGGCGACTGGGAGCGGCTGCTGGAACTGGTGGCCGGCCGGGCCGGGTACACCGCCGCCCTGCTGGACCACGACCTGCCGCAGGGGCTGGCCGAGGACGCGGCGGCGAGCGGCTGCGAACTGCTGCCCGGCATCGGGGACCTGGAGGCCGAGTGCGCCTGCGGGGCCTGGGACCACTGCGCCCACACGGCGGCCCTGTGCCACCAGGTGGCGCGGTTGCTCGACGAGGACCCGTTCGTGCTCCTGCTGATGCGCGGGCGCGCCGAGCCGGCGGTGCTGGACGGGTTGCGGGCGCTCAGCGCACCCGCCGCCCGCAACGACGCGCCGGCCGCCGCTCCGGAGCCGCCGGCGGGTGTACCGGCGCGCGAGGCGTTCGCGGGGCGTGCCGCGCTGCCCCCGCTGCCGGCTCCGCCCCCGCCGGTCGGGACCGCGGGCCGCCCGGTGCTGCTGAGCGTCACCGGCGCCGAGGACTCGGCGGATGTGGACCTGGAGGCGCTGGAGTTCCTGGCCGGCGTGGCCGCCGAGCGGGCCCGGCTGCTCCTGGCCGCGGCGCTGGCGCCGGGGCACGAGCTGACGCCGGTGCCCGCGCCGCCGGCGTTCGCGCAGGACCTGGCGCACCTGGCCGCCGCCGGCCCGCCCGGCCGCGTCGCCGCCCGCCTGACGGCGGCCGGCTGACAGACGCGGTACCAGGGCGCCTGCCGCGGGGTGGCGCGTCGACTGCGGGCCGTCGGTGGCCGATCGCGCAGGTCCCCGCGCCCCTGACGGGGCGCCCTGCAGAGGGGCGGGGAACTGCACGACAAGCCACAACGCACCCGCAGACGGGGTACCGTGTCGCGCCACGCGGCGGCAGCCGCAGGGCGCGCACGGTCTGCCGGGAAGGCCCTAAAGCCCGAAGACGTCGGTCGGCAGGCCCGAGGGCAGCGCCGACGGGAACGCGGACGGGAAGCCGCTCGGCCACGTGGACGGCAAGCTGCTGGGCAGCTCGCTCGGGAAACCGGACGGCAGTCCGCTCGGCGCCCCGGAGGAGGCGGACGCGCCGGACGGACGGTGGTCCGGCGCGTTCCCGGTCCGGTCGGAAAGGACCTTCACCGCCCCCGCGGCGAGCCCTGCCACCGCCACGAGCGCGACGACGACCAGGGCGACGCGCCGGCCGCCGCCCGGGCGCGGCGGTCCGGGCGGTCCGGCGGGTCCGAAGCCCCCGGGCGCGGGGCCGAAGCCCCCGGGCGGCGGGCCCGGGGGCGGTCCGTACGGAGGTTGCCCGTACGGCGGCCCGTACGGCGGTCCCGGTGGGGGTGGAGTGGCCATGCAGCCAGCGTTCCCCGGGGCGGCCGGGGCAGCAGCGGGATGTGACCGTACCGGTACAGGCTTCGCTCCGGACGTCGACATTCCGCCATTCGCCCGCCCCGGCGCCGCGTGGCGCTACCGGGATAAATATCCGCTAACAGTACGATTCGACGGGTGACTGCCGAGATCACCCAGCTACGGGTCACCGATGCGAAGGCGAGGGCGGCACGCCTCCTGCTGGCGTACCGGCACGGCAACCAGGCGGCGTTCGACGACGCCCTGCCGGCCCAGCCGTCGGCCGAGGAGGCGCGGGAGCTCGTACGCGCGCTCGCCTGGGTCGCCAACGAGGCCGTGCACAAGGCGTACCGGCCCGACGTCGCCGACCGGGTGCTGCGGCACATCGTCCGGCGCGTGCCCGACGAACCGGGCTGGGTGGAGACGGACGAGGAGGCCGCACCGGATGTCGCAGTGCTGCTCGAATCCGTGTGGCGCGGGGACGCCGAGACGGTACGGGACCTGGTGCGCGCCACGCCCGACACCACGTTCGTGCTCGGCAAGCTCGTGCAGGCCGTGGCGCTGCTGCTGCCGTCGGTGCCGGCGCCGGCGATGCGCCGGGTGCTCACCCAGCTGCGCGCAGGAACGCCTCCAGGCCCGCCAGGTCGTCGGTGTTGAGGTAGTCGACGCCGGCGGCGAGCAGTTCCCGCCACAGCGCGTCGCGGGCCGGTCCGGGCGTGTCCGGCGTGGCCCAGAAGCGGACCTTCCGGTGCTCGGCGTGCGCGGCGGCCACGACGCGCCGCAGGGCGGCCCGCTCGCGCTCGGGCATCGTCCCCACGCCCTGCCAGGTGAAGTTCTTCGTCCAGTCGTCGCTGATCAGGGGGATGAAGGAGGCGGGCGGGCCGCCGAGGTCGGTCAGGCGGCCGTCGTAGAAGGCGTACCGCGTCCACTCGCGCTGCATCGGTTCGCGCGCGGCCCGGTCGCCGGAGACCACAGCGGTGACGGCCGCGCGGCGGACGACCGCGCCGGAGGCCGAGCTGAGGATCGCGCGGTAGGGGCGCAGGTGCCTCTCCAGTGCCCGGTAGGTGCTCGCGCCCTCGGTCTTGATGTCGATGAGCAGCTGCAGCGTCAGGTCGTGGCCGCGGTAGACGCGTCCGCCGCCTGCTCTGACGCGGTGCAGGAGCGGCTCCAGGTAGAGGGCTTCGAGGGTGCGTGCGGGGTCGAGGCCGGAGGCATCGTGCGCGACGAGGAGCCGGTCGCCGACGAGCCAGATGTCCGCCTCGACGCTGTTGAAACCGTGGGCGAGCGCGTCGGTCAGCGGGTGGGGGTGGGCGTAGTCGTTGTGGGCATGGGCGTGCGTGAGCGGCGCCCGGGAACACTCCGCGCGCCGTGCGACCGGGACGGCGGCGTACGCCGGACGGGTGAGGGATCCGGCGAGCGCCCCGCCCAGGGACAGGACGACGGCTCGGCGCGTACGCGACATTTGACTGCCTCTCTGCGGGCGGACGGGCGAATAGGTGCAGGCTGCGCGCGCTGTCGCTTGTGAGTATCGAGGCCCGCAGGGCTGTTCGACAGAGGCGGGCGGAGAGTTGCCGGAGCGTATGCCGGTGCTTTTCCCGCCGTTCTACGGGGCATGGATAAGTCCCTTGCTACGTGACCGGGTTGACGAGACCTGCGGGGTGACGGTGGCTGGACGTGGACGCCGCGTACGCGCGGTACTGACGGTGCTGGTGACATGGTTCTCATGGGTCGGAGGGGGCACCGCGCACGCGGGGGCCGGGGAGCCCGCCGTCCCCCTGGTGCTGGAGAAGGCCTCCTCGGTGGCGCCCGGCGTGACCTACCGGGGCTTCAAGGTGCGCGGCGCGCACGGGACGGCGTACGGGCACCTGCTCACCGTCGACCTGCGCAACCGGCGGGTCTCGGTGGACCTGCTGTACCCGGGTGCGGTGGCCGCCCGTGCCCGGGTCTCCCAACTGGCCGACCGCGAGGGTGCGGTGGGCGGGGTCAACGGCGACTTCTTCAACATCGCCGAGGCCCAGCACCCGGGCGTGGACGCCACGGGCGCACCGGTGGGCCCGGCGATCGCGAGCGGACGGGCGCTGAAGGCCGCCGTGCCGGACGGTCAGCGCTTCGGCCCGGCGCTGCCGCGCGGTACGAGCACCGAGGACGTCCTGGCGGTGGGCACCGACGGGGTCGGCAGGCTGGAGGAGCTGGAGCTGGACGGGTCGGTGGAGACCCCCGACGACGATCTCCCGCTCAGCGGCTTCAACCAGTACGCCATCCCCGTCGACGGGATCGGGGCGTTCACCCCGGCCTGGGGCCGGGCCTCGCGGCTGCGGTCGACCTGCGGCACGGACCGCGACCGGGGCGCGCGCTGCGCCCGCGAGACGTACGAGGTGACCGTGCGGGGCGGCAGGGTGTCCCGGACGGCGCGGCGGCCCGGGAGCGGCCCGGTCCCCCGGGGCTCGGTGGTGCTGGTCGGACGCGAGGACGGGGCGCGCGACCTGCGCCGGCTGGAGGTCGGCGACCGGGTGTCGGTGGAGCAGCACCTCAGACCACGCCACGCGGGGGCGCTGCGCTTCGCCATCGGCGGCTTCCCCGTCCTGCGCGACGGCCGGCCGCTGCGGGGCCTGGACGCGACGACGCCGGCGGTGCGCACGGCGGTGGGCCTGGCGGACGACGGGCACCGGCTGTACCTGCTGGCGCTGGACGGCGGCGCGGCCTGGCGGCCGGGCCTGACCGTGGCGGAGCTGGCGCGCACCCTGGACCGGCTGGGGGCGGACGACGCGTTCAACCTCGACGGCGGCGGCTCCTCGACCCTGGTCACCAAGGGCCCGCACGACCGGCACGCCGTGGTGCGCAATCACCCTTCGGGAGGCGCGGAGCGGCCGGTGCCCAATGGGATCGGAGTTTTTGTCCGACGGTGATACCACCGGTCAATCCCATCCTTTTGAGTGATCGCCACTCCACCATCCCACTGCTAGCTTCGCTGGGGGCCCGCGGGAATTTCCCCCCGCGGGCCGGTAACGGTCAGTTCTCTCTTGGCCAGTTCCCGACGGGATGGGTGGGCATTCGCTTATGACGACGTCAGTGGAGACCGGGGCGGGCACGGAGAATCCACCGGACCGGCTGAGTCTGGGTACGGAGGCCGCCCGGAATCTGGCGACCACGACAAAGTCCGTGCCGCAGATGCAGGGCATCACCTCCCGGTGGCTGCTGCGCCTGCTGCCGTGGGTCCAGGTCTCCGGCGGCACCTACCGGGTCAACCGGCGGCTGACGCACACGCTCGGCGACGGCCGGGTGGAGTTCTTCACCACCGGTGCCGAGGTCCGGGTCATCCCGGCGGAGCTCGGCGAGCTGCCGCTGCTGCGCGGCTTCTCGGACGCCGAGGTGCTCCAGACGCTGGCGGACCGCTTCACCCAGCGCGAGTTCGCGCCCGGTGAGCTGGTGGTGGAGGCGGGCCGCCCGGCGGACCAGGTGGTGCTGATCGCCCACGGCAAGACGGAGAAGGTGCACGACGGCGAGTACGGCGAGCCGGCCGTCCTCGGCGTGTTCGCCGACGGCGGCTACTTCGGCGACCAGGCGCTGGCCGCGGGCCGGGAGGGCAACTGGGACTTCAGCGTGCGGGCGGTGACCGCGTGCACGGTGCTGACCCTGCCGCACCAGGCGTTCCACGAGGTGCTGGACGGCTCCCCGGCTCTGCGCTCCCACGTCGAGGCGTACCGGACGCGTACCGCCCGCCCGCACAACGAGCACGGCGAGGCGGCCATCGACGTGGCCTCCGGCCACGTGGGCGAGCCGGCGCTGCCCGGCGTGTTCGCGGACTACGAGCCCTCGCCCCGCGAGTACGGCCTGAGCGTGGCGCAGACGGTGCTGCGGGTGCACACCCGCGTCGCCGACCTCTACAACGAGCCCATGAACCAGCTCGAACAGCAACTCCGCCTGACCATCGAGGCCCTGCGCGAACGCCAGGAACACGAGATGATCAACAACCGCGAGTTCGGGCTCCTGCACAACGCCGACCTCAGCCAGCGCATCCATACCCGCAGCGGCCCACCCACCCCCGACGACCTCGACGAACTGCTGGCGACGGTCTGGAAGGACCCCGGGTTCCTGCTGGCGCACCCGCGCACCATCGCCGCCATCGGCCGCGAGTTCAACCGTCGGGGCGTCTACCCGGACAGCGCCGAGGTCGGCGGGCACAACCTGCCCGCCTGGCGCGGGGTGCCGATCTTTCCCTGCAACAAGATCCCCGTCACCGAGAACGGGGTGAGCTCCATCCTGCTGATGCGCACCGGGGAGGAGTCCCAGGGTGTCGTCGGGCTGCACCGCACCGGAATTCCCGATGAATACCAACCCAGCCTTTCGGTGCGCTTCATGGGAATCAGCGAACAGGCGATCATCTCCTATCTGGTGAGCGCCTACTACTCGGCGGCGGTCCTGGTGCCGGACGCCCTGGGAATTCTCGAGAACGTCGAGATCGGGCACTGACAGCCGCGCAATCCGGTGCCACCGCGACAGCCGGGCGGGCCCATGGTCATGGGCGACAGCCGCCGCCCGGCTCTTGCGGACGCCCCGCCCCGGGGCCGCCCTCGGCAGCGATTTTCTCCGCACGTTTTCCCGCAGCACGTTCCCGCATGTTCCCGCATGTTCCTCACAGATGGGTGATCACCGCACATGACCACATCAGTGGAGCCGGAGCCCACCGACCAGGCGGCGCAGCAGCTGAGCCTGGGGACGGGCGCTGCCCGCCAGCTCGCGACGACGACCAAATCCGTCCCGCAGATGCAGGGGATCTCCTCCCGCTGGCTGCTGCGCGTCCTGCCGTGGGTCCAGGTCTCGGCCGGCACGTACCGCGTCAACCGGCGGCTTACGTACACCGTCGGCAACGGTGTGGTGGAGTTCATCTCCACGGGTTCCGAAGTGCGGGTCATTCCGCCGGAGCTGGGCGAGCTGCCGCTGCTGCGCGACTACCACGATGCGGACGTGCTCGAAGCGCTGGCCGACGCCTTCGTGCAGCGGGAGTACACCGCGGGCCAGACGCTCGTCGAGGCCGGCACGCCCGCCGACGAGGTCTTCCTGATCGCCCACGGCAAGCTCGCCAAGACCGGTCCGGGCAAGTACGGGGACGAGACCTCGCTGGGCACGCTGGCCGACGGCGACTTTTTCGGCGAGCGGGTCCCGCTGGAGCCGGACGGCACCTGGGGCTTCACGGTGCGGGCCCTGACCCGGTGCACCGTCCTGGCCCTGCCGGTACGGGCGTTCCAGGAGCTGGCCGAGCGCTCGGAGTCGCTGCGGGCGCACGTGGCGGACTTCGCCTCCCGGCCCGCGCCGAAGGCCAACAAGCGCGGCGAGGCCGACATCGCCATCACCTCGGGTCACTCCGGGGAGCCGGTCATCCCCGGCACCTTCGTCGACTACGAGCTCAAGCCGCGCGAGTACGAGCTGAGCGTGGCGCAGACGGTGCTGCGGGTGCACACCCGTGTCGCCGACCTCTACAACGAGCCCATGAACCAGCTCGAACAGCAACTCCGCCTGACCATCGAGGCCCTGCGCGAACGCCAGGAACACGAAATGGTCAACAACCGCGAGTTCGGGCTCCTGCACAACGTCGACCTCAGCCAGCGCATCCACACCCGCAGCGGCCCGCCCACCCCCGACGACCTCGACGAGCTGCTCTCCCGGCGCCGCAAGACGCAGTTCTTCCTGGCGCACCCGCGCACGATCGCCGCCTTCGGCCGGGAGTGCAACAGCCGGGGTCTGTACCCGAAGAACATCGAGGTGCTGGGGAGCGCGGTGCGCTCGTGGCGGGGCGTGCCGCTGCTGCCGTGCAACAAGATCCCCATCAGTGAGACGGGTACCAGTTCGATCATCGCCATGCGCACGGGCGAGGAGAACCAGGGCGTCATCGGCCTGCACCAGACCGGGATCCCCGACGAGTACCAGCCCGGCCTGAACGTGCGGTTCATGGGCATCAGCGAGCAGGCGGTCACCTCGTACCTGGTGAGCACCTACTTCTCCGCGGCCGTGCTGGTCCCCGACGCCCTCGGCGTCCTGGAGGACGTCGAGATCGGCCGCTGAGGGGCCGCGCCGCAGCGCCGGGCGCCTGCGGGCGCCCGGTCAGGGCCTGACGCCGCTGACGATTTCGGCAGTGGCGGACAGCCCGTGGGAGATGGTCGGGGCGACGCTCGTGCTGGCGAGCATGAAGCCGAGCAGCACGCAGACCATCGCATGCGAGGCCCGCAGGCCCCCGCTGCGCATGAAGACCACCGACAGGATCAGCAGCAACAGGACCACGGAAATCGAAACGGCCATGGTGGACCTCCTCGGCCAAGCGGCGGTGGACGTGCGCCAGTCTCGCCTATCCCACCGTGGCGGAGCCCTCCGCGGGCATACTCCATTCGGGTGGGAATCAACCGGTTCGGACGTGCGGAACCTCCCCAAATGTCCCAGAGTCGCGGGCATGGTCCACCACGGGACACGATCGGGTGCCGCATTCGGCGGGCGGCGCGCCCCGGACCTGCCTAGGCTGACGGAATGAGCCGCACAGCCGAGGGCCGCACAGCCGACGCGGCGGGCAGGACGGAGGTACGGCAGGGCGCACCGGAGGCCGAACGGGTGACAGGGTGGCACCGCTTCCTGCGGCGGGTGCCCAACGGGTTCGCGATCTTCTTCGGGCTGCTCGGCACGTACTGTGCCGTCACCTCGCTGATCCCGCCCCTGCGCCGGGCGCTCGCGCCGGTCACGCGCGCGCTGGACCTGCTCACCGTGCCCACCGCCGCCAACCTCGCCCTCGCCGTCTTCCTGCTGCTGCTCGCCGCCGCCACGGCCGCGCGCAAGAGGGTCACCCTCTGGTTCGTGCTGGCCTATCTGGCGCTGCTCCTGCTGGCGGACGTGCTGCTGCTGGCGGTCGGCTACTGGGACACCCTGCCCTCGCTCGTGCTGTGCCTGGGGGCCATGGCGCTGCTGGTCCTGGCCCGGCGCGAGTTCTACGCCGCCTCCCGGCGCGGCGCCTTCCTGCGGGCCCTGCTGGTGCTGGTGGCCGGGCTGGTGGTGGCCACCCTGGTGGGCTGGGGCCTGGTCGCGCTGTTCCCCGGGACCCTGGAGCCGGGAGCCGGCAAGCGGCTGCTGTTCGTGGCCAACCGGGTGTGCGGCGGGCTGGTCGGCTCCCGGCACTTCACCGGGCACCCGCCGCACTGGGTCTACTTCCTGCTGGGCCTGTTCGGGGCGCTGGCGCTGCTCAACGCGACGATGGCGCTGTTCCGCTCGCAGCGGCTGGAGGCGGCGCTGCACGGCGACGAGGAGGCGCGCATCCGCGCCCTGCTGCGCCGTTACGGCGCCCGGGACTCGCTCGGCTACTTCGCCACCCGGCGCGACAAGGCCGTCGTCTTCTCCCCCAGCGGCAAGGCCGCCGTCACCTACCGCGTCGAGGCTGGCGTGTGCCTGGCCTCCGGTGATCCGCTGGGCGACCCCGAGGCGTGGGACCCGGCCATCAGGGCCTGGCTGGAGGTGGCGGGGCGCTACGGCTGGCAGCCGGCCGTCATGGGCGCCGGCGAGGAGGGGGCCCGGGCGTACGCGCGGGCCGGGCTGGGTGCGCTGCAACTGGGCGACGAGGCGATCCTGCAGGTCGCCACGTTCGACCTGGAGGGCCGGGAGATGCGGGTGACCCGGCAGGCCGTCCACCGCGTCGAGCGCACGGGTGCCACCGTGCGCGTCAGGCGCCACTTCGAGCTGAGCGACGAGGAGATGGAGGAGGTCATCCGGCGGGCCGACGCCTGGCGGGACACCGAGACCGAGCGCGGCTTCTCCATGGCGCTGGGCCGCCTCGGCGACCCGGCCGACGGCGACTGCCTGCTGGTGGAGGCCCTGGACGCCGACGGGACGATGATCGCGCTGCTGTCCTTCGTGCCGTGGGGGCCGGACGGCATCTCGCTGGACCTGATGCGCCGGGACCGGGCCGCGCCCAACGGCGTCATGGAGTTCATGGTCGCCCAGTTGTGCACCCGGGCGGGCCGCTTCGGCGTCAAGCGGATCTCGCTGAACTTCGCCGTCTTCCGCTCGGCGTTCGAGGAGGGGGCCCGCATCGGTGCGGGCCCGGTGCTGCGCCTGTGGCGCAAGCTGCTGCTGTTCTTCTCCAAGTGGTGGCAGCTGGAGGCCCTGTACCGCTCGAACGTCAAGTACAACCCGGAGTGGCACCCCCGCTTCCTGTGCTACGCCGACGCCGGCGCCCTGGCCCGCATCGGCCTGGCGGCCGGCATCGCCGAGGGCTTCGTGGCCGTCCCGAGCCTGGGCAAGCTGTGGCGGCGCGGCCGGGCCCGTGGCCTGTCCCGCCCGGCCTCCACCGCCGGTCTGCCCTCGCTGACCGAGCTGGGCCTGGCCGAGGGCGAGGAGGCCGGCGCGGCCGTGGACGAACTGGCCGGCCTGCCCGAGCAGGTGCGGGTGCGCCGGCGCAAGCTGGAGAGGCTGCGCGCGGCCGGCGTGGACCCCTACCCCGTGGACGCCCGGCGCACCCACACCTGTGCGCAGGTCCGTCAGGCCGCCGCCGGCCTCGCACCGGGCTCGCGCACCGGTGAGCGCGCCACGGTGACCGGGCGCGTCATGCTCGTGCGCGACCACGGCGGCATCGCCTTCGCCGTCCTGCGCGACTGGTCCGGGGACGTGCAGCTGGCCTTCACCCGCGACGGCTCGGGCGAGGAGCTGCTCGGGCGCTTCACCACGCACGTCGACCTCGGCGACCACCTGGAGGCCGAGGGCGTGGGCGGCACCAGCGACCGCGGCGAGCCGACGCTCTTCGTCACCCGAGCCCGGCTCGTCGCCAAGTGCCTGCGCCCCCTGCCCGACAAGCGCCGCGGCCTCGCCGACCCCGAGGCCAGGGTGCGCATGCGGTACGTGGACCTGGCCGTCTCGCCGGAGGCACGCCGGACGCTGCGGGCCCGCAGCGCCGTGGCCCAGGCGCTGCGCCAGGGGCTGCTGGACCGCGGCTTCCTGGAGGTGGAGACGCCGATGCTGCAGCAGATCCATGGCGGTGCCAACGCCCGGCCGTTCACCACCCACATCAACGCCTACGACCTCGACCTGTACCTGCGCATCGCCCCCGAGCTGTACCTCAAGCGCCTGTGCGTGGGCGGGCTGGAGAAGGTCTTCGAGCTGGGGCGCACCTTCCGCAACGAGGGCGTGTCCTACAAGCACAACCCCGAGTTCACGATGCTGGAGGCCTACCAGGGCTGCGCCGACTACGACGTGATGCTGGAGCTGACCCGGGAGCTGATCCAGCAGGCCGCCGTGGCCGCCCACGGCTCGGCGATCGCGGTGCGCACGGACGAGGACGGCAAGCGCACCGAGTACGACATCTCCGGTACGTGGCCGGTCAAGACGGTCTACGGCGCGCTGTCGGAGGCGCTGGGCGAGGAGATCGGCGCCGACACCACGATCGAGGCGCTGCGCGCGTACTGCGCCGCCACCGGCACCCCGCACCGGCCGGAGGACGGCCACGGCGACATCGTGCTGGAGCTGTACGAGCGGCTGGTGGAGGAGCGCACGACGCTGCCGGTGTTCTACAAGGACTTCCCCACCGACGTCTCGCCCCTCACCCGCCCCCACCGGTCCGATCCCCGGGTGGCCGAGCGCTGGGACCTGGTGGCCTTCGGCACCGAGCTGGGCACGGCGTACTCCGAGCTGATCGACCCCGTCGAGCAGCGCCGCCGGCTGACGGCGCAGTCGCTGCGGGCGGCCGGTGGCGATCCGGAGGCCATGGAGCTGGACGAGGACTTCCTGCGCGCGCTGGAGTACGCGATGCCGCCGACGGGCGGGCTGGGCATCGGTGTCGACCGGCTGGTGATGTTCCTGACCGGCCTGTCGATCCGCGAGACCCTGCCCTTCCCGCTGGTGCGGCACCGCTGAGAGCGCCGGCGGTCCAGGGCTGTCCGGCGGATCTTCGTCGTCGGCTGCGGGCCGCCGGTGGCCGATCGCGCAGTTCCCCGCGCCCCTTACGGGGCGCTGCGCGGTTCGCCGGACAGGTCCTACGAGACGACGTCCTTGCGGCCGAAGTGGCGGAAGGCGAGGGCGATCAGGACGACCGCGTAGCCGGTGGAGACGGCCGTGCCCTTGATCATGCCGGCGAGTTCGGCGTGCGGCTGCAGGACGTCCGCCCAGGCGTACTGCCAGTGCGCCGGCAGCACCTCGCGCCAGTCGCCGAGCGCGGTGACGGCGTCCAGGACGTTGCCGACGATGGTCAGCCCCAGGGCGCCGCCGACCGCGCCCAGCGGCGCGTCGGTCACGGTGGACAGCCAGAACGCCAGCGCCGCGGTGACCAGCTGGCCGACGAAGACGTACGCCACCGCCAGGGCGAGGCGGCCCGTGGCCGTCGCCGCGTCCAGGGAGCCGCCGGTGGGGATGCGCAGCGGGCCCCAGCCGTAGGCGGCCGTGCCCGCGGCCAGGGCCACGGCCGGCAGCAGCACGATCGCCGCGGCGCTGAAGGCCAGGGCCACCGTCAGCTTGCTCAGCAGCAGCCGGGCCCGGGGCACGGGCGCGGCCAGCAGGTAGCGCAGGGAGGACCAGCTCGCCTCCGAGGCCACCGCGTCGCCGCAGAACAGTGCGACCGGCACCACCAGCAGGAAGCCGGCCGAGACGAACAGCGCGGTCGCCGCGAAGTTCAGCCCGGAGGCGGTGGCGGTGTCCATCAGCGTCACCCGCCCGTCGCGGCCCCGCCCGTCGCCGCCGACGGCGAAGGCGGCGATGAGGACGAACGGCAGCACCGCCAGCAGGGCGCCCATCACCACCGTGCGCCGTCGCCGCAGCTGCCGGGCCGCCTCCACGCGCAGCGGCAGGGTGTGCCGGGCGCGGTAGCCGGGTGCGGCAGTCGTGGACTGCGCCGCCGTGCTCATGCCGATCCTCCGATCAGGGTCAGGAACGCGTCCTCCAGCCGCCGGTGGGGCCCGGCGCTGGAGACGGGGATCTCCAGCCGCACCAGTTCGGCGAGCAGTGCGGACGCGCTCGCGCCGTCCAGCCGCACCAGCAGCCCCTCGTCGGTGCGCACCGCCGAGGCCACGCCGGGCAGGGCGGCCACCTTCTCCGTCGTGACGTCGGACAGCCGGCCGTCGACCCCGACGAGCAGGGTGTCACCGGAGCCGACGATGTCGGCCACCGGGCCCGCCGCGACGAGCCGGCCGCGGTCCATGACCACCAGGTGCGTGCACGACTGCTCCACCTCGGCCAGGAGGTGGCTGGAGACGATGACGGTCCGGCCGGCGGCGGCGTAACGGATCATCACCTCGCGCATCTCGCGGATCTGGGGCGGGTCCAGGCCGTTGGCCGGTTCGTCCAGGATCAGCAGGTCGGGCAGGCCGAGCATGGCCTGGGCGATCGCCAGGCGCTGCCGCATGCCCTGGGAGTAGGTGCGCACCGGCCGCTCCAGCGCCGGGCCCAGGTCCGCGATCTCCAGGGCCTCGTCCAGGTGGGCGTCCTCGGCGGGCCGGCCGGTGGCCCGCCAGTACAGGTCGAGGTTGGCCCGCCCCGACAGGTGCGGCAGGAAGCCCGCGCCCTCGACGAAGGCGCCGACGCGCGAGAGCACGGGCGAGCCCGGCCGCACGGCCCGGCCGAAGACGCGGATCTCGCCGGCGTCCGGCCGGATCAGGCCCATGAGCATGCGCAGCGTCGTCGTCTTGCCGGCGCCGTTCGGGCCCAGCAGGCCGAGCACCTGGCCGCGCTCGACGCGGAAGGACAGATCCCGCACGGCGTACCGGTCGGCGCTTCCCGCGTACCGCTTGCTCAAGTCCGTGATCTGCAGCGGTACGTCGGCCAGTGCCGGGTCGGCGGGCGGCGCGGAGGATCGGCGGCGGCCGGTGAAGAGGATCGCGGCAGCGACGAGAAGGCCGCCGGCCGGCAGCCCCCACGTCCACCACGGCAGCCCGGAGGAACCGGTCCGCACGCCCGGCGCGGTCGGCACGCTCAGGTCCGGCCCGGTGAGGGAGACGGTGTACGTGGCCGGGGCGGCCGGCGAGGCGTAGCCCAGGTCGGTGGCGGCGAGCACCAGCCGCATGCGGTGGCCCGCCTCGAAGGTGTGGTCGATCGCGGGCAGCCGCAGCCGCACCTCCCTGCCGTCCTTGGCGTCGCTCACCCGCACCGGCGTCACCAGCTGCCCCGGCAGCACCTGGCGGCCGTCCGGGCCGACGTCGTAGACCTTGGCGAAGAGGACCGCCTCGCCGGTGTCCGACGCCACGCGCACGGTCGCGGTGGGCGTGCCGGTGACGTGCACGCCCTCGGTCAGCGGCGCCGAGTCGAAGCGGGCGTGCTGGCCGGGGAAGTCCAGGGAGAAGCCGATGCCGGCGCCGGCGCCCAGGGACTGCAGCCCGGCCGCGGCGCCCAGGCCCGGTACGGCGGACAGGGCCGGGGGCGCCGCCCCCGCCGGGTTGCCGAACGCCTGCCGGTCGCCCGACAGGCGCACCGTACGGGTGCCGTCGCGCAGCCCCGGGTAGGCGTCCGCGGTTGCCGCCCGCAACCGGGCCCGGCCGTCAGTGGTGTCGACGCCACCGGTACGGCTGATGCGGAAGGCCGGGCCGGTGGACGCGCCGGAGTCGTTTTTGAGGTAGCGGTCGAACCAGGACCGGGTCCGCCCCGCGATGCGGTCGGTCTCGTCGCCGGTGCCGCTGTCGTGACCGCCGGCGATCCAGTCGACCGCGACCGGCGCGCCGTTGCGGCGGATCGCGGCGGCGGCCGCGTCGGACTGGTCGAGCGGGAAGAGGGAGTCGCTCTGCCCCTGCACCAGGAGGGTGGGGACCTTGATGCGGTCCGCGACGGCGGAGGGGCTGCGGCGCTCAAGGAGTTCACGGGCGGCGGCGTCGGGCCGGCCCGCGACGGCCACGCGCTCGTACATCCGGCACAGGTCGGCCTCGAAGCGGCCGCAGCCGTGGCCCGCGGAGCGGCCCGCCCCTGCCGGTTCCGTGGTTCCCGTGGTGAAGAAGATGCCGGTCCACAACTTCTTGAAGACGTCGCCGGGGAAGAGGGAGTCGGCCAGATTCCAGTAGGTGATCTGCGGGGCGATGGCGTCGACCCGCTTGTCGTGGCCGGCGGCGAGCAGGGCGATCGCCCCGCCGTACGAGCCGCCGGCGATGCCGGCGCGCGGGTCCCCGGGGGCGTCCAGCCGCACCTCGGGGCGGCGGGCCAGCCAGTCCAGGAGCCGGCTGACGTCGGCGACCTCGTGGTCGGGGTCG
Organism: Streptomyces luteosporeus; assembly: GCF_039532865.1. Taxonomy (NCBI): domain Bacteria; kingdom Bacillati; phylum Actinomycetota; class Actinomycetes; order Kitasatosporales; family Streptomycetaceae; genus Streptomyces; species Streptomyces luteosporeus. The sequence goes on along the minus strand of NZ_BAAASL010000012.1, from coordinate 183,579 downwards.
TTCAGGCCGATACGGCCGGTGGAACGGCCGAATCCGCGGGCCGACCACGTCAGCACCGCGTAGCCCGAGCGGGCCAGGTCCTCGGCCTGGGCCCGCATGTCGTCCTTGCTGCCGCCGAAACCGTGCGCGAGAAGCACGGCGGGACGGGGGTGGCCGGTGGCCGGGCCGGTCGTGAAGAACGACATGTCGATGCGGGCGTCCGGGACGCTCAGCATGCGGTCCTCGCGGTGGACGGGCGGATCGCCGCCGGCGGCGGTGGCCGCCACGGTCCAGGTGCCGGCGCCCAGCAGGGCGACGGCGGCGGCCGCGGCCGCCAGCCGCCGGCGCAGGCGCGGGAGTCGCAGCTTCATGTTCGAATGCTAAGCGGACCGCCCGCCCAGGTCGGGTTTGCCCCCGCCCCGCCCTTTCACCGTTTCCCGGGGCTGCGCCCCGGACCCCGGGGCCGGTTGCTGCCCGGTGGGCCGGTTTGTGCCCACCCGTTCCGCCCTGCGGAACGATTGCCCACAAACCTGCAGGCGCCGACCCGGAGGGCTGGGGGCTCAGCCGCGCGACAAGCGCAACGTCACGATTTCGAAGGGGCGCAGGGGGAGGGCGGATCCGAGGTCGAACGGCCTCTGCGGGCGTTCCAGGAGGTCGCAGTGGGATGCCCGCGTCACGGGGAAGTCCGCCGTCAGGTGGGGGCGGGCGCGGCCGCCGCGGGATTCGTAGAGGCGTACCACCACGTCCCCGCTCCCGTCGTCCGCCATCTTCACCGCCGAGACCACGACCGCGTCGTCGTCCACCGTCACCAGGGGGGCGACGCCCCGGGCGCTGCCCGGCACGTGCCGTTCCGGCAGGTTGATGCGGTGCCCCTCGCGTACCGCGTCGCCCACCGTCGCCGCCGGGACGAGGGCGTAGCGGAAGCGGTGGGGGCCCTGGTCGGTGCGGGGGTCGGGGAAGCGGGGGGCGCGCAGGAGGGAGAGGCGGACGGTGGTCGTGGTGCCGGTGTCCTCCTCGCGGACGGTGCGGGTCACGTCGTAGCCGTAGGTCGAGTCGTTGACCAGGGCGACGCCCCAGCCCGGTTCCTCCAGGTGGACGAACCGGTGGGCGCATGCCTCGAACTTCGCGGCGTCCCAGCTGGTGTTGGTGTGGGTGGGCCGGTACAGGTGGCCGAACTGCGTCTCGGCCGCGATCCGCTCGGCGTGGACGTCCAGCGGGAAGGCGGCCTTGAGGAACTTCTCCGTCTCGTGCCAGTCGACGTCCGTGGCGATGTCCACCCTGCGCTCCCCCGCGGGCAGCGTGATGTGCTGCTCGGCGCGGGAGGAGCCGAAGGTGCGCACGACGCGTACGCCGTCGTCGCCCGCCGCCTCGACGAGGTCGGCGCCGGTGAGGTCGGTGACCGTGTTGCGGTAGAAGTGGTCGACGTCCCAGGCGTCCCACATGGCGGGGAAGTCCTGGTGCAGCTGCAGGAGGTTCGCCGCGGCGCCGGGTGCCAGCGTCTCGCGGTCCGCCGCGGGGTCGTGGACCGAGACGATCAGCCCGCGTCCGTCGACCTCGATGCGCAGCAGTCCGTTGTCCAGGACGAATCCGCCGCCCTCGCGCGGCCGTACGCCGGTCGGCGCGCCGTCCGGCGCGGCCGCGGGGGCCGCGCCGCCCGCCGGCACCCCGGCACGGGCGTGGGGGGCCGCGTTGAAGACGAGGGCGTGGCCGCCGGCGGGGTCGCCCGCCAGGGCGGTGAGGGCCTCGCCGATCAGCGCCTCCAGTTCGGCGGCGACCTGCGCGTACGTCCGGACGGCCTCGCGGTGCACCCAGGCGATGGACGTCCCGGGCAGGATGTCGTGGAACTGGTGCAGCAGGACGGTCTTCCACAGCCGGTCCAGCGCCTCGTGCGGGTACGGCAGGCCGGTGCGCACGGCCGCCGTGGCCGACCACAGCTCCGCCTCGCGCAGGAGGTGCTCGCAGCGCCGGTTGCCCTGTTTGGTGCGGGCCTGGCTGGTGAGCGTGGCCCGGTGCAGCTCCAGGTACAGCTCGCCGGCCCACACGGGCGCGTCCGGGTACTCGGCGTGGGCCTTCTCGAAGAAGGCCGACGGCTTCTCGAAGCGCACCCGGGCGGAGCCCTCCAGATCCGCGAGCCGCTTGGCCCGGGCCACCATCTCCCGGGTCGTGCCCCCGCCGCCGTCGCCCCAGCCGGTGGGGGCGAGCGAGCGCGTGGCCCGGCCCTTCTCCTGGAAGTTGCGCACCGCGTGGGCGAGCTCCTGGCCCGAGAGCTGGGAGTTGTAGGTGTCGATCGGCGGGAAGTGGGTGAAGACGCGGGTGCCGTCGATGCCCTCCCACCAGAAGGTGTGGTGGGGGAACTTGTTCGTCCGGCTCCAGGAGATCTTCTGGGTGAGGAACCACCTGGCCCCGGCCAGCCGCACCAGCTGCGGCAGGGCAGCGGAGTAGCCGAAGGAGTCCGGCAGCCACACCTCCTCCGTCTCGATGCCGAACTCCTCCAGGAAGAACCGCTTGCCGTGCACGAACTGCCGGGCCAGCGCCTCCGCTCCCGGCATGTTCGTGTCGGATTCCACCCACATGCCGCCCACGGGGACGAAGCGGCCGTCCGCGACGGCCTTCTTCACCCGCGCGTACACCTCCGGCCGGTGCTCCTTGATCCAGGCGAACTGCTGGGCCTGCGACATGGCGTAGACGAAGTCGGGCTCGTCCTCCAGCAGCGCGGTCATGTTCGCGGTCGTACGGGCGACCTTGCGCACCGTCTCGCGCAGCGGCCACAGCCATGCCGAGTCGATGTGCGCGTGCCCGACCGCGCTGAGGCGGTGGGCGGAGGCGTGGGCGGGCGCGGACAGCACGCCCCGCAGCGCCTCGCGCGCCCGCTCGGCCGTGCCGCCCACGTCCTGCAGGTCGAGGGCGTCCAGGGCGCGTTCGACGGCCCGCAGCACCTCCCAGCGCCGCGCCCCCTCCACGGGCAGCTCGGCCATGAGCTGCCCCAGCACCTCCAGGTCCTGCACCAGCTCCCACACCGTGCGGTCGAGGACGGCCAGGTCCATGCGGGCCAGCCGGTAGCGCGGGGCGTCGCCGGCGGTGGTGCGGTCGCCGAGCTCGGTGGGCACGAAGGGGTGGTAGTCGAGGATCACCGGGTTGGCGGCGGCCTCGACGTGCAGGACGACCGCCTCCCCGCCGGTGGCGCTGTCACTGACGCGCACCCAGTGGTTGCGGGGGCTGAGCCCCTTCACGGGCGATCCGTCGGGGCGGTACACCAGCCCCTCGCACTGGAAGCCGGGCATGTTCTCGTCGAAGCCGAGGTCGAGCAGGGCCTCGACGGTGCGGCCCGCCCACTCCTGGGGGACCGTGCCCGTGACGGTGAACCAGCTCGTGCCCCACGGCGGCCCCCACGGCGCGCCGACCTCGATCGGGGTGCCGGCGGCCGCGAGGCCCTTGGCGACGGGCACCGGTTCCCCGGGGGCGTGCCACACGGAGACGGCCAGCGGCACCGACTGCGGGTACACGGCCGGCCGGATCCGCTCGTCCAGGACGCGCTTGAGGCGGGCTTCGGTGACGGTGCGGTCGTCGTGCATCGGCGATTCCTCCCGGTACCGGTCGGGTGACTACCAGGTCACTACCAGTGGAACGTGACGGGCGCGGGCGCCGACGCGGTGTACAGCTCGTCCACGGCACGCACCTCCAGGCAGGTGGCCGGCTCGCCGGCCGTCCGGCTCAGCACCGGAACGTAGTAGGCATGCCCACACGTGCCGCCCAGGAAGCGGCGTTCACCGCCGGGCAGCACCTGGTGCACCTCGTAGTGGCGCGGCCGCCCGGCGCCCCGCCGCGGCGCGGGCGGACCCCACGCCAGCCGCAGCGCCGCCGTGCCGTCCGCGGCGGTCGACGACGCGGTCACGGCCGGTGCCGTGGGCGGGCGGGGTGCGGGCGGCGTGCCGTCGTGCAGGGCGAGCTCCCCCAGCCGCCAGCGCACCGGACCGCCGTCCGGCGCGGCCAGCCGGATCCCCAGGGCGTACGCCGTGCCCCCGGACCGGCCGCGCAGCAGCGCCCCCAGGCGCACGGAGGCGGTGGTCCAGCCCGTGCCGCCGCCCGCCGGGAGGGTGGCCACGGGGACGTACGTGAACGGGTACGGCTGTTCCTCGGCGAGGGCGACCGCCAGCTCCACGCGCACCGCCCCCGACCCCGGGTCGGTGCGGTGGGCGAGCTCGGCCACGGTCGCCTCCGTCAGGGGCAGGCGCGCGGCGTACAGCTCCGTCGTTGCGGGCGCGCCGGAGCCGGTGACCAGGAGGCTGCTGCCGCCGCGCCAGGCGTCGGCGAAGTCGAAGCCGACGTCCGGTCGGGCGCCGTCGGTGCGGATCACCCAGCGGCGGCCGGGGAGGCGGTCCTGCAGGCCGAGGTGGTTCCAGGCGGCGGTGGACGTGACGCGGCCGCGCTCGTACCAGGCCAGGCCGTGACCGGTGTTGAAGGTCGTGGCGAAGGGGAGGGCCGTGAGGGTGGAGCGGTCCGCGACGAAGGCCGCCGGCGGCCGCCACGTCCCCGGCCCGGGCGCGGGCCGCGCCGGATCGAGGGCCGCGCCGGACCAGAAGCGGTCGTCGCGCCGGTGGAAGGCCGCCGGGGCGCGCTCGCCGGCGGGCGCGGCCTTCCACGTCCACTCGGGTCGGTAGAACCCCACGGAGGTCAGGGGCGGGCCGTCGGGCGGCAGGAGCGCCTCCCAGTCCACGCGGGTGTCCCAGCCGCGCGCCTCCACGTCGACGCCGGCCCACAGCTCGTACGGGTCGCGGCCCAGGCCGCGGGCGAGACCGGCGGAGGAGACCAGGCCGGGACGGTTCCAGCCGAAGTTGAGGAACATGCTGTCGGCGGCGCGGAAGAAGGGGGCGTTGTTGTCGTTGAGCTCGTTCTGCCAGGCGATGTCGCCGGAGACCGCCATCGCGTCGTACCAGGTCACCCGCAAGGGGTGACCGTGATCGCGGAGGAAGGCGACGAAGTCGCGCATGTCCGCGGCGAGGGCGGCGTCGCCGCCGCCGGTCTCGGCGTTGAGGAACCAGCCGTCGAAGCCGTACTCCCGGGCGACGGTGAGGAGTTTGCCGGCGACGGGGAAGTCTCCGTCGGTGCCGCGCCGGAGGAGGTCGCGCGTCCAGCGCAATTGGCCGCCGTAGGCGGCGGGTGGCAGGAAGACGGTGCCGAGTACGGGCACGCCGTTGCGGTGCGCGGCGTCGATCACGGGCGCGGTCGGGGCCAGGATGAGGCCCTCGCCCGCCGAGCCGCCCCAGAAGACGAGCTCGTCCAGGTACGCCCAGTGGGTCAGCGCGTAATGATCGGCGGTGGGCGAGCCCTGGGAGGGGTTGCCGGAGGTCGGGGCGAAGGAGACGAGTGCGCTGATGCGGGCGCGGTGGGCGTGAGCCATGGGGTTGGGCGGTGGTGGGGTGAAGCGGGAGGCCAGGGGGACGGTGGCGCGGTTGAAGGGGAGGTCGGGGTCGGTGCGGGGGTCCCAGGAGAGGAGGGTGTCGGGGAACCAGAAGGAGGCGTGGGGCTGCAGGTCGGGGGCCGCCGGGGCGGGACGGAGTGCGGTGAGGGCTGCGGCGGCGGCTGCGGTGAGGACGGTGCGGCGGGTGGGTCTCATGCGGCTCCTTTGTGGTGCGGGTGGGGGCGCCTGCGGCGGGCTGGTCCCCAGCCCCGCCCTTTCACCGTTTCCCGGGGGCTCCGCCCCCGGACCCCCGGACCGCGCTCCGCGCGGTGTCCTCAAACGCCGGACGGGCTGAATGGTGCACCTGGTTGTGCCCACCGGGCAGCAACCACCCCCGGCAACGTCACAGGCTCACCACCTCCTCGATGCCACGGGCGGCCAAGTACCCGGCTTCATCCGCCCGTTGCGCCAGCACCACCGCCGGGCGCCGGCCCCGCGCAGCGAGCCGCATCCACGCCTCGAAGAACGCACCGCCCGGTGCGCACGTCGCCCTGCCCGGGGCCGTCGTCGGGTCGCCCGCGTCGAGGGCGAGGGCCATGGTGCGGGGGCGCGGGGCCGGGGTGCCGCGGGAGTCGCGGATGCAGCGGGCGAGCGCCCGTCCCACCGGTTTGGGGCGGCGGTCGTTCGTCAGGAGGCCGAGGCCGTATTCGAGTGCGGGGAAGTCCGCGAGCCGCCGGTCGACGTCGTGGGAGCACCACCACGTGATGCCCCAGACGTCGGGGCAGTCCAGGACGGCCTCGACGGTCGTCTCCGTGAAGGCCGGTGCCTGTTCGGGCGGTACGTGGGGGGCGGGGGCGCCGACTTCCTGGAGCCAGACGGGGCGGGTGGGGTCGTCGGCCCAGGCCTTGGAAAGTTCGACGAGGTAGGCGGCGTGGAGTCCGGTGGCGGCGCCGGCGGGGCCGTAGCGCTGGGCGGTGCCGTTGAAGACCCAGGAGTGGACGGCCGTCCGGGCGCCGAGGCGGGCGGAGTGGGCGGGGGTGAAGGGGTGCGTGCCGTCGTACCAGGCGATGTCGTAGGAGGCGTGGAGGTGGGCGCGTCCGGGGGCGCCGGCCTCGCAGGCGGCGAGCATGCGGCGCAGCCAGCGTTCGGCGTCGGGCGGTCGGAGGGGGTCGGGGTCGGGGTGGGGAGGTGCGGAGAACTGGTTGGTCTCGTTGCCGACGGTCAGGCCCAGGAAGTGGGGCCGGTCGGCGAGGGTGGTGGCGAGGGCGTGGAGGTAGGCGGCCTGGGCGGCGGTGACGTCGGGGTCGGTGAAGAGGTTGCGGCGGTGCCAGGTGGTGGTCCAGGCGGGGAGGAAGTCGAAGCTGGAGAGGTGTCCTTGGAGGCCGTCGACGGCGACGTCGAGGCCGCGTTCGCCGGCGGCGTCGACGAGCTGGGCGAGCTGGTCGAGGGCGCGCGGGCGGACGAGGGTGCGGTTGGGCTGGAAGAGGGGCCACAGGGGGAAGATGCGGATGTGGTCGAGTTCCAGGAAGGCGAGGGAGTCGAGGTCGGCGCGGATCTCGTCGAGGTCGAAGTCGAGCCAGTGGTGGAACCATCCGCGGGTGGGGGCGTAGTTGACGCCGAATCGCATGGTGTGTGCCGTCCCTTCGGCTAGCCCTTGACGGCGCCCTCCCCGACGCCTCGGAAGAAGTACCGCTGCAGGCAGGCGAACATCACGACGAGCGGGGCGACGGCGATGACGGTTCCGGCGGCGACCAGGCGCGGGTTCTGCGTGAAGGTGCCGTGCAGGAAGTTCAGGCCGACGGTGAGGGTGAAGTGCCGGGGATCGGACAGGACGATCAGTGGCCACAGGAAGTCGTCCCAGGCGCCCATGAAGGAGAAGATGGCGACGACGGCGAGCGTGCCGCGCACGGCGGGCAGGCCGATGCGGGTGAAGCGCTGCCAGACGGTGGCGCCGTCGATGACGGCGGCTTCCTCCAGTTCGCGGGGGACGGCGGCGAAGGCGCCTCGCATGAGCAGGACGTTGAGGGCGCCGATGGAGCCGGGCAGGACGACGGCGGTGAGGGTGTTGTTCAGGTGCAGTTGCCGCATCAGGGTGAACTGGGCGATGACGACGGACTCCACGGGTACCAGCAGGGCGGCGACGAACACCAGCGTGGCGGCCCGGCGTCCGGCAAAGCGCAGCCGGGCCAGGGCGTAGCCGGCGAGGGAGGCGCCGGTGACGTTGGTGACGACGGAGGCGAGGGCAACCTTGAGGGAGTTCAGGGCGTAGTCCCACACGGGGATGATGTCCGCGACCTCGGCGTAGTTGTGGGTGGTGGGGTGGCGGGGCATCAAACGCGGCGGGGTGGTGTAGATGTCCTCGGTGGTGCCCTTGAAGGAGGTGGACAGCTGCCACAGGAAGGGGCCGACGGACAGGGCCAGGACGGCCAGCATCAGGGTGTAGCGCAGGACTTTCTCCCAGGTGGGGGTGCGCATCGTCAGGCGTCCTCCTTCCGGTCGGCGCGCAGGACGAGCAGCATGAGCAGCAGTGCGACGGCGAAGACGACGAGGGAGAGGGCGGAGGCGTAGCCCAGGCGGCCGTTCAGTCCGGTGCCGGTGCGCTGGACGAGCATCACGAGGGTGGTGTCCTGGCCGGCCGGGCCACCGGTGGGGCCGGCCAGGAGGAAGACCTCGGAGAAGACCTTGAAGGCTGAGACCGACGACAGGGCCGCGACCAGCACCATGGTGGGGCGTACGGCCGGGACGGTGACGCTGACGAAGCGGCGCAGGGCGCCGGCACCGTCGACGGCGGCGGCCTCGTGGAGTTCGCGGGGAACGTTGGCGAGGGCGGCGAGGTAGATGACCATGTAATAGCCCAGGCCCTTCCACACGGTCAGGGCCATGGCACTGGCCAGCAGCAGCCAGGCATCGCCGAGGAAGGGGACGGGGCCGGCGCCGAGGGTGTGCAGGATGCCGTTGACCAGGCCGCGGTCGTCGAGGATCCAGGACCAGATGAGGGCGGCGGCGACCACGGAGGCGACGACGGGGGTGTAGAAGGCGGAGCGGAAGAAGGTGACGCCGGGCAGCTGCTTGTGGACCAGGAGGGCGAGCAGCAGCGGCAGGACGACGGTGAACGGTACGACCAGGACGACGTAGAGGGTGCTGTTGCGCAGGGCCGTCCAGAACTGTTCGTCGTCCGCCATCGCGCGGAAGTTCGCGAGGCCCACCCAGTGGCCGGGGCTCAGGGTACGGGCGTCGGTGAAGGCGCTGCGGACGGTGGCCAGGAAGGGGTGGAGGCCGAAGGCGGTGACGACGGCGAGGCCGGGCAGCAGGAACAGCCAGGGGCTCGTGGCGCGGTGCGTGCGGACGCGGGCGGGTCGGCGGCGCGGCATGGGCGGGGTCAGTCCTGGCGCAGGAGCTGGTTGCTGCGGACGACGGCGTCGTCGAGGGCCTGCCGGGGGGACTTGCTGCCTTGGAGCGCCTTGGCGACCTCGTTCTTCAGGACGGTCTTCATCTCGTCGCTCATCACCACGGGCGTGTAGTTGACGGCGCCCTTGAGCATGCGGGCGGAGGCGACGCGGACGCGTCCTTCGTCGGTGCCGTCGTCGCGGGTCCAGTAGGGGCCGTCGAGGGAGCCCTTGGTGCTGGGGAAGACGGCGACGCGGTGGGCGAAGGCCTCCTGGTTCCTGCGGTCGGTGACGAAGTGGGCGAAGGCGATGGCGGCGGCCTTGTGCGGGCTGCGCCGGCCGACGGCCAGGCCCATCACGTACATGTTGGGTCGGCCGGTGTTGTTGGGCGCGTCGGTGATGCCGAGTTCGTGGTAGAGGGTGGGCGCGTCCTTCTTGAAGGTGTCGAGGTCGTGGGCGCTGCCGGGATTCATGGCGACTTTTCGTTCCAGGAATTTCTGGCCCGATTTCTCGGGGGTGTTGGTCAGCGCCTGCGGGTCGAGTCCGCCGTGGTCGTAGAGCTGTTTGTAGCGGGTGAGCAGTTCGACGCCCTTGGGTTCGTTGTAGGTGAACTTCGTGGCGTCGGCGTTCATCAGGCGCACGCCGTAGCGGCCGAAGTCCTCGACGGAAGGGGTGCCGGCGAGGGTGGCGGTGCGGCCGCCGGAGGCGCGGGCGATGGTCTCGGCGGCGGCGAAGAGGTCGTCGTAGGTCTTCGGTGGCTTCTCCGGGTCGAGTCCGGCGTCCTTGAAGAGTTTCTTGTTGTAGAAGAGCGGCCCGGTGTTGAGGTACCAGGGGAAGGAGTAGGAACCTCCCAGCCCGGGCAGGGTGTTGCCCTGCCACGCCTCCGGCGTGTACTCGTCCTTGTAGCGGGCGGCGGCCTTCTCCTTGTCCAGGTCGACCAGCAGCCCGGCCCTGGCCAGGGGGTAGGAGAGGTCGGGCGAGACGTTGACGACGTCGGGCAGGGTGCCGGCCGCGGCGTCGGCGCCGAGCTTGTCGGCGTAGTGCTCGGCCGGCTGGTCGAGCCACGTCACCTTCACGTCCGGGTACTGCTTCTCGAAGTCGCGGACGAGGCCCTCGAAATAGTCCTTGTACTTGGCCCGCAGGTTCCAGGTCTGGAAGGTGATGCGGCCTTCGGGCTTTCCGTCCGCCGGGGTGTCCGCGGCCTCGTCGCCGCCGGTGCCGCAGCCGGTGAGCGCGAGGGCCGCGGCGAGCAGGAAAGCGGTGGCCGCGGTGGTTCTGTGCTGAGCGGGCATGGCCGGCGAGCTCCTTCGGTCGGGCCGGGTGGTGCCGGTGGGCCGGGCGGAGACTGCACAAGGATTCGGGCAGCACAAAACCTGCACCCGCAAAGGGAGTTGCGTCAATACTGCCGCCGGTACTGCCGCTGCACGCTAATGCGCTTTAGTGTGGGGACATGCGCCGACTGCCGGCCCGCCGCCCGACGATGAAGGACGTCGCCCGGCGTGCGGGGGTCTCCGAGAGCGCGGTGTCCTTCGCGCTCAACGGCCGCCCGGGCGTCTCCGCGGCGACGCGCGAGCGCGTGCTGCGGGTGGCGCAGCAGCTGGGCTGGCGGCCCAGCGCCGCCGCCCGGGCCCTGTCGGGCGAGGGCTCGGCCACCGTGGGGCTGGTGCTGGCGCGGCCGGCCCGCACCCTGGGCGTCGAGTCGTTCTTCCTCGGCCTGGTCTCGGGCGTGCAGGAGGTGCTGGCCGCCCGCGGGCTGGGGCTGCTGTTCCAGGTGGTGGAGGACGTGGCCGCCGAGTGCGCGGTGCACCGGCGGTGGTGGGCCGAGCACCGGGTCGACGGCCTGCTGGTGGTCGACCCCCGCGAGCGCGACCCGCGGCCGGCGCTGCTGGCCGAACTGGGCCTGCCGGCCGTACTCGTCGGCGCGCCCGGCCGTGACGCGGCGCCGCCGGGTGCGCCGGTGACCGTGCTGCGCTCGGACGACGCCGCGGCCATGGCCTCGGTCGTGGAGCACCTGTGCGCGCTGGGGCACCGGCGCATCGTGCACGTCGCCGGGCCGCCGGAGCTCGCGCACACCCGGGCCCGCATCGCCTCCCTGCGGACGGAGGCCGCGGCGCGCGACCTGCCGGAGGTCGCGTCCCTGACCACCGACTACTCCGACGCCCAGGGAGCGGAGGTCACCCGGCGCCTGCTGGCCTCGGCGCACCCGCCGACCGCGCTCGTCTACGACAACGACGTGATGGCGGTGGCGGGCCTGGCGGTCGCCGCCGCCCGCGGCGTGCCGGTGCCGGCCGGGTTGTCGGTGGTGGCGTGGGAGGACTCGGTGCTGTGCCGCACCGCCCACCCACCGCTGACCGCGCTCGCCCGCGACCCGGCCGCGTTCGGCCGCGTCGCGGCCGGGCTGCTCCTGCCCCTGCTCGACGGCGCCGCGCCGGCCGACGTCCCGGCCGCGCTCCCCCGCCTGCTGGTGCGCCGCAGCACGGGCCGGGCGTACGGGGCCCCGTAAGGGGCGCGGGCAGTGTCGATGTGCGGCTCCGCCGCGTGGGCGCGATCAGCCACGACGCGCCCGCAGGCGAAGTGCCGTGAAGGTCGGCTGCAGGCCGTCGGTGGCTTGTCGCGCAGTTCCCCGCGCCCCTACGGGGCGGCCCATGCCGCCGGGATGCGGTGCTCGCCGCGCCGGTCGTCGGGGGGCTGCTCGGCATCGGTTTCGCCGTCGATCCCGGCAGCGGGCACGATCTGGTCATGGTGGTCCCCACCGGCGGCCACGGGCTCTTCGACGCGGTCACCGGGCAGAAGATCGCGCGCGAGTACGACCCCGACGACGAGGTGGCCGATGACGTGCCCGGGGCTCGGCCCGGTGGCGGGCGCGCGCGTGCACATCGCGGGGCTCATGGGGGGCGGTCTGCGCTGGCCCGCTCAGCGGGTGCTGCTGTCCGCCGGCGGCGGGGTCCGGCGGGGAGCGCACGGCGAGACGTGGCGGCACGTCTTCCACGCGCACTGCTCGGAGTTCCGCGCGGCGGGCTTCTCCCCGTCGGGACGTACGCTCGCGGTGGCCACCAGCAGCGACCTGAGCCTGTGGACGCGCCCGCCTCACGGCGCGCCGTGGACGGGTCCGGGCAGCCGCATGCGGGGCAGCAGGGCGCGGACGGCGCGGCCCGCCTCGGCGGGGGTCCAGCGTTCGCCCTTGTCGGTGGTGGGGCCGGGGTGCCAGCCCTCCATGACGGTGATGCGGCCCGCCTCGGCCTCGAAGACCTGGCCTGTGACGCCGTCGGAGTCGGCCGAGGCGAGCCACACCACCAGCGGTGAGACGTTGGCGGGGGCCATGGTGTCGAAGCCGCCGTCCGCGGGCGGGGCCATCGCCTCGGCGAAGGGGCCCTCGGTCATGCGGGTGCGGGCGGCGGGGGCGAGGGCGTTGACCTGGACGCCGTAGCGGGCGAGTTCGGCGGCGGCCACCAGGGTCAGGGCGACGACGCCGGCCTTGGCGGCGGCGTAGTTGGCCTGGCCCACGCTGCCGAGCAGTCCGGCACCGGAGGTGGTGTTGACCACGCGCGCCTGTGGGGTGCGGCCGGCCTTGGTCTCGGCGCGCCAGTGCGCCGCGGCGTGGCGCAGGGGCAGGAAGTGGCCTTTGAGGTGGACGCGGACGACGGCGTCCCAGTCGTCCTCGCCGAGGTTGACGAGCATCCGGTCGCGCACGAACCCGGCGTTGTTGACCAGGGCGTCCAGGCGCCCGTACGTCTCCAGGGCGGTGGCGATCAGGGAGGCCGCGCCCGCGTCGGTGGCGATGTCGCCGGTGTGGGCGACGGCCTCGCCGCCGCGCTGCCGTATCTCCTCGGCGGTGCGCCATGCCGGCTCCGTGCTGGCGCCGGTGCCGGCGGGGTCGGTGCCGAGGTCGCCGGCGACGACGCGGGCGCCCTCGGCGGCCAGGGCGAGGGCGTGGGCGCGGCCCAGACCCCGGCCGGCGCCGGTGACGGCGACGACGCGGCCGGCGCAGATTCCGTTCACTCAAGCGCTCCCCTCGGTCGTGGGGCCCTCGCCGGCGGCGGCGAGGAAGGCGGGGCGTTCCCCGCCGCCGTGGACGAGCAGGCTGGCCCCGGTGATGTAGGCGGCACGGTCGGAGGCGAGGAAGACGGGCGCCTGGCGGATCTCGTCGGGTTCGGCGAAGACACCGGCGGGGACGGTTGCGGCGACGGCGGCGAGGCGGGCGGCGTCGCCGTAGTGCAGGTGGGCGGATTCGGTGCGCACGAGGCCGGCGACGATGGTGTTGACGCGTACGGCGGGGGCCCATTCGACGGCCATGGTGCGGGCGAGGTTCTCCAGGCCCGCCTTGGCGGCGCCGTAGGCGGCGGTGCCGGGCGAGGGGCGGGTGCCGCTGACGCTGCCGACCATCACCACGCTGCCGCCTTCCGGTTGGCCGGCCATGATGCGCCGGGCGGCGAGGGAGGCGGCGAGCGGGGCGAGGAGGTTGAGCTCGACGATGCGGGCGTGGCGCTCGGCGGGGGCGGCGTCGAGGGGCCGGTGGGGGGTGCCGCCGGCGTTGTTGACCAGGACGTCCAGCCTGCCCGCGAGGGCGGCGACGCGGTCGAGGAGGTCGTCGGCGGCTTTGGGGCGGCGCAGGTCGGCGGGCAGGTAGCGGGCGGTGCGGCCGGCGGCCTCGACGGGCGCGGCGGGTGGTCTGCGGGCGCAGACGACGACGTGGGCTCCGGCGCGCAGGAAGGCGCGGGCGATGCCCGCGCCGACGCCCCGGGTGCCGCCGGTGACGAGGGCGACCCGGCCGTGGAGCAAGCCAGTTGTGCTCATTCACGCGCCTCCCCGGGCGACCGGGCGGCTGCTACCGTCGACAGCGACCGGTACACCTAACAAATGTTTGGTGAAAAGGTAGCCCATGGGCATCTCCACCGCACGCCCGGAGCGCGGCATCGCCGTCGTGACCGTCGACTTCCCGCCCGTCAACGCCCTCCCCGTCGTCGGCTGGCACGCCCTGGCGGACGCGGTGCGCGCCGCCGGCGCCGAACCGGCCGTCAACTGCGTCGTCCTGGCCGCCGCCGGGCGCGGCTTCAACGCCGGCGTCGACCTCAAGGAACTGCAGCGCCCCGCCGGCCACGCCGCGCTGGTGGCCGTCAACCGCGCCTGCGCGGAGGCGTTCTCCGCCGTCTACGACTGCCCCGTCCCGGTCGTCGCCGCCGTGCACGGCCACTGCCTGGGCGGCGGCATCGGCCTGGCCGGCACCGCGGACGCCCTGGTCGCCTCCGACGACGCCGTCTTCGGCCTGCCCGAGCTGGACCGCGGCGCGCTGGGGGCCGCCACCCACCTGGCGCGGCTCGTCCCGCAGCACCTGATGCGCACCCTCTTCTTCACCTCGCGCACCCTCACCGCCCGCGAACTGCACGGCCACGGCGCGATCTGGCGCGTGGTGCCGCGCCCGGAACTGGCCGGCGCGGCCCTCGCCCTGGCCCGGGAGATCGCGGCCAAGGACGGCGTGCTGCTGCGCCTGGCCAAGGCCGCGCTCAACGGCATCGACCCCGTCGACGTGCGCCGCAGCTACCGCTACGAACAGGGCTTCACCTTCGAGGCGACGCTCGCGGGCGCCGGCGACCGGCACCGCGACGCCTTCGTCAGCCGTCACCGTGGAAAGGAGCCGTCGTGACCGCCGACAAGACGATGACCGCCGACGAGGCCGTGGCCCGCCTGGCGGACGGCATGACGATCGGCATCGGCGGCTGGGGCTCGCGCCGCAAGCCGATGGCGCTGGTGCGGGCCCTGCTGCGGTCGTCCGTGACGGACCTGACGGTGGTCTCCTTCGGCGGCCCGGACGTCGGGCTGCTGGCGGCCGCCGGCCGCATTCGCCGGCTGGTCACGGCCTTCGTCACCCTCGACTCCATCCCCCTGGAGCCGCACTTCCGCGCGGCCCGGGAGCGCGGCGAGCTGGAGATGACCGAGCTGGACGAGGCGATGGTGATGTGGGGGCTGACCGCGGCCGCGCACCGCCTGCCGTTCCTGCCGGTGCGGGCGGGCCTGGGCTCGGACGTGCTGCGGGTCAACCCGCAGCTGCGCACCGTCCTCTCCCCGTACGAGGACGGCGAGGAGCTGGTCGCGGTGCCCGCCCTGGCCCTGGACGCGGCCCTGGTCCACCTCAACCGCGCCGACGCCCGCGGCAACGCCCAGTACCTGGGCCCCGACCCGTACTTCGACGACCTGTTCTGCGAGGCCGCGCGCGAGGCGTACGTCAGCTGCGAACGCGTCGTGGAGCCGGAGGAGTTCGCGGCGGCCGGGGGTCCGCAGAGCCTGCTGATCCAGCGGCACTGCGTCACCGGGGTGATCGAGGCGCCGCAGGGCGCCCACTTCACCTCCTGCGTGCCCGACTACGGGCGGGACGAGCGCTTCCAGGCCGCGTACGCCCGGGCGGCCGCCGACCCCGCGGCGTGGCGCGCGTTCACGGCGCGCTTTTTGTCGGGGGACGAGGAGGAGTACCGGGCCGCGGTCGCCGCCGACGCACGGGAGGCGGCGTGAGCGGCACGGGGCCGGCGAGCCGGGCGGAGATCTGCGTGGTGGCGTGCGCGGAGACCTGGCGCGGCGACGGCGAGGTCCTGGCCGCGCCCATGGGCCTGATCCCCACCATCGCGGCCCGGCTGGCCCGGCTGACCTTCGCCCCCGACCTGCTGCTGACGGACGGCGAGGCGCTGCTGGTCGCCGACGTGCCCGCCGTCGGCGCCCGGGCGCGGGTCGCCGAGGGCTGGCTGCCGTACCGGCGCCACCTGGGCCTGGCCATGGGCGGCCGGCGGCACGTGATGATGGGCGCGAGCCAGCTCGACCGCTACGGCAACCAGAACATCAGCTGCATCGGTGACTGGGAGCGGCCCGCCCGGCAGCTGCTGGGCGTGCGCGGGGCGCCGGTCAACACGCTCAACCACCCCACCAGCTACTGGATCCCCCGGCACTCCCCGCGCGTGATGGTCGAGCACGTCGACATGGTCTGCGGGGTCGGCAACGACCGCGCGACCGCGGCCGGCCCGTCCGCCACGCGCCACCACTGCCTGCGCCGCGTGGTCACCGACCTGGCCGTACTGGACTTCGCCACCCCCGACGGCCGCCTGCGCGTCCGCTCGCTGCACCCGGACGTCACGCCCGAGGAGGTGCGGCGGGCCACCGGATTCCCCCTCGACGTCCCCGCCGGCGCACCGCGCACCCGCGAGCCCACCCCGGCCGAACTGCACCTGATCCGCGAGGTGCTGGATCCCGGGGGCCTGCGCGAGAAGGAGGTGCCCCGGTGAGCGCGCCCGTCCTGCCCACCGCGCTGACCCGGCTGACCGGCGTCACCCATCCCCTCGTGCAGACGGGCATGGGCTGGGTGGCCGGCCCCCGCCTCGTGGCGGCCACGGCCGAGGCCGGTGCCCTGGGCATCCTCGGCGGGGCCACCCTGTCCCCGGCCGCCCTGCGCGCCGCGGTGCGCGAGGTCGCCTCGCGCACCGGCCGGCCCTTCGGCGTCAACCTGCGCGCGGACGCGGCGGACGCGGCCGAGCGCTGCGCGATCCTGGTGCAGGAGGGGGTGAAGGTCGCCTCCTTCGCGCTGGCCCCCGTCCCGCAGCTGATCGCCCGCCTCAAGGACGCCGGAGTGGTGGTCGTGCCCACCGTGGGCAGCCGGCGGCACGCGGAGAAGGTCGCCGCCTGGGGCGCGGACGCGCTCGTGGTGCAGGGCACCGAGGGCGGCGGGCACACCGGGCCGGTGGCCACCGGGGTGCTCCTGCCGCAGGTCCTCGACGCGGTGGACGTCCCCGTGGTCGCCGCCGGCGGTTTCCACGACGGACGCGGGCTGGCGGCCGCCCTCGCCTACGGCGCCTGCGGCATCGCCATGGGCACCCGCTTCCTGCTCACGGCCGAGAGCACCGTGCCGGCAGCCGTCAAGGCCGCCTACCTGGCGGCCGGTGTGCGGGACGTCACCGTCACCACCAAGGTCGACGGGCTGCCGCACCGGATGCTGCGCACGCCCTTCGTCACCGGCCTCGAACGGGCCGGGCGCGCGGGGACGTTCGTACGGGCCCTGCGGCACGCGGCCGCCTTCCGCCGGCTGACCGGCATGCGCCGCAGGGAGCTGCTGCGCGACGGGTGGGCCATGAAGCGCTCCCGGGACCTGACGTGGAGCCAGGTGCTGCTGGCGGCGAACGCGCCGATGCTGCTGCGGGCGGCCATGGTGGAGGGCCGGGTGGAGGCCGGGGTGATGGCGGCGGGGCAGGTCGCGGGCGTCATCGACGACCTGCCGAGCGTGGCGGAGCTCGTGGAGCGGGTGATGGCGCAGGCCTGCGCGACTCTGCGAGGCTTGCCCCGACCGTGACCGCACCCGAAGGAGGCCCCGTGCCGGACGCCCGCTCGCTGTGGCAGCTCTTCGAACCGGTGCACGCCGTGACCTACTTCGCGCCCGAGGGGCCGGCGGCCTTCCACGAGGCGGGGCTGCGCGGCTGGTGGCGCGCCTACTTCGCCGGCCGCGCCGCCCCGCTGGGCGCCGCCGGTCCGGCTCAGGTGACCGCCTCCTTCTTCGGCTTCGCCCCCGCCACGGTGGCCCGCGCCCTGCCCGCGGTCTGGGACACGGTGCCCCCGCACGCCGCGCTGGAGCTGCGGCGCACGGGCGCCCGCGCCGCGCTGGGCCGCCTGCTGGCCGGGCACGAGAAGGAGACCGTACGGGCGGCCGGGCTGCTGGGCACGGTGGTGGACGGGCTGGACTGCGCCGGGCGCGTCCTGGCCGCCGCCAATGCCGCCCTCGCGCTGCCGGACGACCCGCTGGAGCGGCTGTGGCAGGCGGCGACGGTGCTGCGCGAACACCGCGGCGACGGCCACGTGGCGGCCCTCGTCGCCGCCGGCCTCGACGGCTGCGAGTCCCTGGTGCTCCGGGCGGGCAGCGACGTGCCCCGCTCCGAGCTGCAGCCGTACCGGGGCTGGACGGACGAGGAGTGGGAGGCGGCCGCGCGCCGGCTGGCGGCACGGGGCCTGCTCGGCGCGGACGCACGGGTGACACAGGCGGGACGGGAGCTGCTGGCCGGCGTGGAGGAGGCGACGGACCGGGCGGCGGGGCGCGCGCTGGAGGGAGCGCCGGACGCCGAACTGGCGGCCGCTCTCCTGCCCTTGGCGCACGCGTGCACGGCGGCCTTGCGCTTCCCGAACCCGATCGGCCTGCCGCGACCGCCGACGGGCTGAGCACCCGGTACGCTCCGCACTCGTGCACTTTTCGGTTGACGCTCTTTTATTCGACAGTGATGACACGGTGGTCTCGACGCGCCTGGTCTCCCGCGTATGGCGGCAGTGGGCGCAGTCGTACGGCATAAGCCTCGACGAGGTCAAGGCCCGGGTGCCGATCCACGGCCGGCCCGCCCGGGCGATCATCGCCGACCTCCTGCCCGGCCCCGACGTGGCCGGCGCCGTGCGGCGCCTGGAGGAGGCGGAGGTGGCGGACGCGCTGGCCGGCAACGTCACCGCGGTCGCCGGGGCCGCCGAGCTCATCGCCTCGCTGCCCGCGGACCGCTGGGCCGTGGTGACCTCCGGCGCCCGCCGCGTCGCCGAGGCGCGCCTGGCCCGGCTGGGGCTGCTGCCCGAGGTGCTCGTCACCGTCGACGACACCACCCGTCACAAGCCCCACCCGGAGCCCTTCCTCCTGGCGGCGCAACGACTCGGCCTCGACCCGGCCCGCTGCGCCGTCGTCGAGGACTCCCCCGCCGGGCTGGCCTCCGGGCGGGCGGCGGGCATGACGACCATCGCCGTGACGACCACCCATGCCGCCGAGGACCTCGAGGCGGACGCGACGGTGGCGGACCTCACCGGGATCACCGCGCGCGTCGCGCCGGACGGACGGCTCCAGGTCACGGTCGGCCCGCGCAAGGACGCGCCTACAGCCGCTCGATGACCGTCACGTTCGCCTGCCCGCCGCCCTCGCACATCGTCTGCAGGCCGTAGCGGCCGCCGGTGCGCTCCAGTTCGTGCAGGAGCGTCGTCATCAGGCGCGCCCCGGTGGCGCCCAGCGGGTGGCCCAGCGCGATGGCGCCGCCGTTGACGTTGACGCGCCCGGGGTCGGCGCCCGTCTCCTTCAGCCATGCCAGGACCACCGGCGCGAACGCCTCGTTGACCTCGAAGAGGTCGATGTCGTCGACGCCGAGGCCCGTGCGCTCCAGGGCGCGGGCCGTGGCGGGGATGGGCGCGGTGAGCATGCGGATCGGGTCCTCGCCCAGGGCGGAGAGGTGGTGGATGCGGGCGCGCGGGGTGAGCCCGTGCTCGTGCACGGCCCGTTCGCTCGCGAGGAGCAGTACCGCCGCGCCGTCGGAGACCTGCGAGGAGACGGCCGCGGTCAGCCGCCCGCCGGGCACCACGGTGCGCAGGGCGGCCATGGCCGCCGCCGAGGTGTCCCGGCGCGGGCCCTCGTCGGCGCCCACGCCCTCGTACGCGGCGGTCTCGCGGGTGAAGCGCCCTTCGTCGGCGGCTTGCACGGCCCGCCGGTGGGAGCGCAGGGCGTACTCCTCCATCTGCTCGCGGGTGATGCCCCACTGGTCGGCGATCAGCTCCGCGCCGTGGAACTGGTTCACGGGCTGCTCGCCGTAGCGGGCGCGCCAGCCGCGGGAGCCGGCGAAGGGGCCCTGGACCAGGCCCAGGGGTTCGGCGGCGCGGTGGAAGGCGTAGCCGATGGGGACCTGCGACATGCTCTGGGTGCCGCCGGCGACGACGAGGTCCTGGGTGCCGGAGAGCACGGCCTGGGCGGCGAAGTGGACGGCCTGCTGGCCGGAGCCGCACTGCCGGTCGACGGTGACGCCGGGGACGTGTTCGGGCAGGCCGGCGGCGAGCCAGGCGGTGCGGGCGATGTCGCCGGCCTGCGGGCCGACGGTGTCCAGGCAGCCGAGGACCACGTCGTCGACGGCGGCCGGGTCGGCGCCGGTGCGGCGCAGGAGTTCGGTGATGACGTGGGCCGCCAGGTCGGCGGGGTGGGCGCCGGCGAGGCCCCCGCCCCGCCGTCCGACGGGGGTGCGTACGGCTCCTGCGATGTAGGCCTCGGCCATGACCGTCTCTCCTCCTCACTCGCGCAGGGCGATGCCCTCCAGGACGATGGACAGGTACTGCTCGGCGATCTCCTCGGGGCCGTGGGTGCCGTCCGGCCGGTACCAGGAGGCGGCGACCCACACGGTGTCGCGCAGGAAGCGGTAGGCGAGCCGGACGTCGAGGTCGGCGCGGAAGGCGTGCTCGGCGACGCCGCGCCGCAGCACCTTCAGCCACATGCGCTCGAAGCGCTCCTGGGAGGCGGCGAGGTAGCCGAAGCGCGGGTGGCCGGCCAGGTGGCGCGCCTCGCGCTGGTAGATGGCGACGGCGGCGCGGTGCCGGTCGATCTCCCGGAAGGACTCGGTGACCAGGGCCCGCAGGGTCTCGCGGGGCGCCAGGCCGGCGGCGAGGACGGCGTCGTAGCCGGCCCACAGCTCGTCGAGGAAGGCGGAGAGGATCTCGTCGAGCATCGACTCCTTGGAGTCGAAGTGGTAGTAGAGGCTGCCGGCGAGGATCCCCGCCTCGTCGGCGATGCGGCGGACGGTGGTGGCGCTGTAGCCGTGCTCGGCGAAGACGGACGCCGCCGTCGCCAGCAGTTCGGTGCGGCGCCCGGGGTGGGGCCTGGGGGTCGTGGTGGGCACGCGGCCATTGTCCGTCACGGGTGGCGGCTGCTGACGGAGACGGTCTCGCCGGTCATGTACGAGGAGTAGTCGCTGGCGAGGAAGACGACGACGTTGGCGACCTCCCACGGCTCGGCGGCCCGGCCGAAGGCCTCGCGCGCGGTGAGCTCCTCCAGCAGGGCGGGCGTGGTGACCTTGGCCAGGTGGGGGTGGGCGGCGAGGCTGGGCGCGACGGCGTTGACGCGCACGTGGAAGTCGGCCGCCTCCAGGGCCGCGCAGCGGGTGAGGGCCATGACGCCGGCCTTGGCGGCCGCGTAGTGGGCCTGGCCGCGCTGGGCGCGCCAGCCGGCGACGGAGGCGTTGTTGACGACGACGCCGCCCCGCCCGTGGGCCCGCATCCGGCGCAGGGCGGCGCGGGTGCAGCGGAAGGTGCCGGTCAGGGTGGTCTCCAGGACGCGGTGCCACTGCTCGTCGGTCATGTCGGCCAGCTCGGCGGTGCCGCCGAGCCCGGCGTTGTTGACGAGGACGTCGAGGGGGCCGTGGCGGGCCTCGGCGAGGTCGAGGAGGCCGGCGACCTGGTGTTCGTCGGTGACGTCGCAGGGGGTGCCGGTGACGCGGTCGGCGCCGAACTCGCCGGCGAGCGCGTCCACGGTCTGCGCGAGGCGGCGTTCGTGGGCGTCGCCGAGGACGAGGTGTGCGCCCTCCTCCAGGAAGCGGCGGGCGGTGGCCCCGCCGATGCCGGTGCCGGCGGCGGCGGTGACGACGGCGGCGCGGCCGGCGAGCAAGCCGTGGCCGGGCACGTAGGACGGCACCTCGACGCTGCTCATGGCCGTACGGTAACCTACCAAACACTTGTTAGGGAAGGACGGTTCATGTCCGCTGACCCAACATCCCGCGACAACAGGCTTCTTGACGTCCCGTCGGCCGAGCCCGTGGTGCGCTACGAGCGGCTGGGCCCGGTGGCCACGGTCACCATGAACCGGCCCGCGTACCGCAACGCCCAGAACTCCGCGATGACCTACGCCCTGGACGAGGCGCTGTACGCGGCGGCGGCCGACGACAGCGTCAAGGTGGTCGTCCTGGCCGGCGCCGGGAAGCACTTCTCGGCCGGTCACGACATCGGCACCCCCCAGCGCGACGCCCACCTGCCGCACGCGCGCGTGGCCGGGCTGTGGTGGGACCACGCGGACAAGGCGGGTGCCGAGCAGCGCTTCGCCCGCGAGGCGGAGGTCTACCTGGGCATGTGCCGGCGCTGGCGCGAGCTGCCCAAGCCGCTGATCGCGAGCGTGCAGGGGGCGTGCGTGGCGGGCGGGTTGATGCTGGCCTGGGTGTGCGACCTGATCGTCGCCGCCGACGACGCCTTCTTCGCCGACCCGGTGGTGCGCATGGGCATTCCCGGCGTCGAGTACTTCGCGCACCCGTGGGTGCTGCCGCCGCGCGTCGCGAAGGAGCTGCTGTACACCGGCGACCGGATGGACGCCCGGCGCGCGCACGAGCTGGGCATGGTCAACCGCGTGGTGCCGCGCGCCGAACTCGCCGCCGCCACCCGCCGGCTGGCCGAGCGCGTGGCCGCCATGCCGCGCCTGGGGCTCGCGCTCGCCAAGCGCGCCGTGAACCAGGCCGAGGACCTGCAGGGCCTGCACACGGGCCTGGACGCGGCGTTCGCGCTGCACCACCTCGCCCACGCGCACAACGCCGAGACCTCCGCGGACCCGCTGGCCGGCCTGGACGCCAAGGCCATGGCCCGCGCCGCGAAGGACGCCCGGAAGGGCACCTGAATGGACCTCGACCTCGCGCCCGAGGACGCCGCGCTGCGCGCCGGAGCCCGCGCATGGCTCGCGGCCCACGTGCCGCCGGAGCCGCTGCCGTCGCTGGAGACCGAGGCGGGCTTCGCCGCCCACCGCGCCTGGGAGCGGACGCTGCACGAGGCCGGCTGGTCGGTGGTCTCCTGGCCGCAGGAGTACGGCGGGCAGGGCTGCTCCCTGCTGCAGTGGCTGCTCTTCGAGGAGGAGTACTGGGCGGCCGGCGCCCCGGCCCGGGTCTCGCAGAACGGCACCCAGCTGCTCGCGCCGACCCTCTTCGCGCACGGCACGCCCGCGCAGCGGGCGCGGATCCTGCCGGCGATGGCGAGCGGCGAAGAGGTCTGGGCGCAGGCGTGGTCCGAACCGGAGGCCGGTTCCGACCTCGCCTCGCTGCGCTCGGCCGCCGTGCGCACCGGCGGCGGCTGGCTGCTGCGCGGCCACAAGACGTGGTCGTCGCGGGCCGCGTTCGCCGACCGCGCCTTCGGGCTGTTCCGCAGCCATCCGCGCGCGGGGCGGCCGCACGAGGGCCTGACGTACCTGCTGTTCCCGCTACGCGCGCCGGGCGTGACGGTGCGGCCCGTCGGCCGCCTGGACGGCAGGCCGGCCTTCGCCGAGATCTTCCTGGACGACGTCTTCGTGCCCGACGAGGACGTGGTGGGCGAGCCCGGGCAGGGCTGGCGGGTGGCCATGAGCACGGTGGGCAGCGAGCGCGGGCTGACGCTGCGCAGCCCCGGCCGCTTTAGCGCCGCCGCGCGGCGCCTGGCCGCCCTGTGGCGCGCCCGCGGCAGCGACCCGGCCCTGCGCGAGCGGGTCGCCGACGCGCTGATCCGGGCCCGCGCCTACCAGTTGTACGGGTACGCACAGGCGTCCCGCCCGCCGTCGGCGCCGGGTGCACAGGCCAGTGTGACGAAGGTCTTCTGGTCCGAGCTGGACCTCGCCCTGCACGAGACGGCGCTGGACCTGCTGGGCCCCGAGGGCGAAGTGGCGGGGCAACCGTGGGCGGAGGGCTGGCTCTTCGCCCTCGCGGGGCCGATCTACGCCGGCACGAACGAGATCCAGCGCGATGTGATCGCCGAACGGCTGCTGGGGCTGCCGAAAGGACGGCGCGGATGAGGTGCGCATGAGGTTCTCCCTGGACGCCGAGCAACGGGACTTCGAGCAGCTGCTGGAGCGGGTCCTGGCCGGGGCGGGGGTGCCCGCGGCCGTACGGGCGTGGGCACGCGGCGAGCACGGGCCGGGCCGCACGGTGTGGCGGCGGGCCGCCGACGCGGGGGTGTTCACGCTCGCGGTGCCGCAGGAATTCGGGGGTGCGGGCCTGCTGCCCGTCGAGGCGGGCGTGGCCTTCACCGCGCTGGGCCGGCACTGCGCGCCGGGGCCGCTGGTGGAGACGGTGGCGGCCGCGGTGCTGCTGGCCCGTCTGGCGGAGGCGGGCGAGGCGGGCCCGGCACGCCGGTGGCTGGCCCGGGTGTGCGCGGGCGGCGCGGTGCTGACGCTGGCGGCGCCCGGGGCGAGGCCGTCGGCGCTGGACGCGGACGCCGCGGACGCGCTGCTGGTGGTGGAGGGCGACGTGCTGCGGCTCGCCCCCGGCCACGGCCCGGTGCGGGCGTCGGTGGATCCCGCCCGGCGCCTGGCCGTCCCGGACGGCGGCGGGGAGGTCCTCGCGACGGGCCGCGCGGTGCGCGAGGCCGCGGCGGGGGCCACCGTGTGGGCGGCCTACGCGACCGCCGCGCAGGCGCTCGGCGTGGGGCTGGCGCTGCTGGACAAGGCGGTGGCGTACGCCGGCCGGCGTACGCAGTTCGGCCGGCCCGTGGGGTCCTTCCAGGCGGTCAAGCACCGGCTGGCGGACACGCTGGTGGGCCTGGAGTTCGCCCGTCCCCTGCTGCACGGGGCCGGCGTGGCGCTGGCCTCGGGTGCGGCGACGGCTGCGGGCGAGGTGGCGGCGGCCAAGGCGGCCGCGGGCGAGGCGGCGTACGCGGCGGCGCGCAGCGCGCTGCAGGTGCACGGGGCCATGGGCTATACCGCCGAGTACGAGTTGTCGCTGTGGCTGGGCAAGGCGCGGGCGCTGCGGTCGGCGTGGGGCACTCCCGAGCAGTGCCGGGAGGCCGCCCTCAGGGGACTCTTTCCCGAAGCCTTTCACGCAGTCTTTCACGAGTAAAACACCTGTTAATCTTTTGGTCATGGCGAAGCACTTCTCCGCCCTGGTCCGGCTGCGCCCGGCCGCGGACATCTGGTACAAGCCGGCCCTGAGCGCCGTCGTCGCGATGGCGGTGCCCGACGCCGTCCTGCTGGCCGCCGGCCGCCTGGACCTCGCGCTGTACACCGCCGCCGGAGCCCTGTGCGCGCTCTACGGGCACGACCTGCCCTACGCCCGGCGGGCCCGCGCCCTGGCCGGCGTCGTCCTCGGCACCCTCGCCGGCGTGGGCACCGCACTGACCTGCTCCGCACTGACCGGCTCCGCGCCCGTGCTCGTCCTCGGCGCCGCCCTCGTCGCGGCGGCGCACCGGGCGGCGTGCGACGCGAGCGGGATCGGGCCGCCCGGCAACGTCGTGCTGACCTTCGTCACCTCGAGCGCCTTCTTCGTCCCCCAGCGGCCGGGCGACGTCCCCGGCCACCTCGCCCTGGTGGCGGCCACCGGGGCCCTGGCCTGGCTGGTGTGCATGGCCCCGGCGGTCCGGCGGCCGCACGGCCCGGAGCGCGTCGCCGTCGCCCGCGCCCTCGCCGCCCCGGCCCGGCTGCTGGAGGCGGCCACCCCCGCCGAGCTGGCGGCGGCCCGGCACGCCGCGGTGACGGCGATCGGCGCGGCCCGGCGCGCGGTCGCCGGCCGGCCGCCGGTGACGCAGCCGCTGGCCTCGGCCGAGGCCGCCCTGGCCGCTCTTGCCACCGGGGAGACGGATGCCGCCGCGGCCGTCCGGCTGCGGGCCGCGGCCCGTGCCGTACGCCGCGACCGGACGGCCCTGGCCCCCGTCGGCCGCGCCGCCGGGCCGGCCCTGCGCGGCACGGCCCCGCTGCCCGTCGCCGCCCGCGTCGCGCTCGGCGCCGCCCTCGCCGGGTGGGCCTCGCTCGCGCTGGGCAGCGCCCACCCGTACTGGGCCGTGGTCAGCGCCGCCTCCGTCGTCCAGCCCAACACCACGCTGTCGTGGCAGCGCGCCGTGCAGCGCGCGCTCGGCAACCTCCTCGGGCTGGCCCTGTTCACCGCCCTGCTGCCGGTGGCCCGTACGGGCGCCGCCGCCCTGGTCGGCCTCTCGCTCGCCCTGCAGTTCGGCGCCGAGGCGCTCATCTCGCGCAACTACTGGCTCGGCAGCGTCTGCGTCACCCCGATGGCCCTGCTGCTCGGCGAGTTCGCCGCGCCGCACCCCGCGGGCGGCCTGGTCGCCGACCGGTGGACCGACACCCTCGTCGGCTGCGCCGTGGGCCTGCTGGCGTGCGCCGCGGTCACCAACCGGCGGGCCACCCGCCGCGCCGAGGCGGCCCTGGTGCGCGCCCGTGCCGCACGCCACGCCGCCGCGGCCGCCCGGCTGCACGCAGCCGTCGACCGGGAGCAGGCGCGCGACCGGCTCGCGGCCGCGCTCGTGGAGCTGCGCACCGCGGCGGACGTCGCCGCGGGCGAGTGGTGGCAGCCGGCACCGGCCGCCGCCCGGGCCGCCCGGGCCTCCCGGGAGGAACACGAGGGCCACCGCGTGCTGGCCGCCCTCCACGGACGGGCACCGGCGAGCAGCGCCCCGTAGGGGCGCGGGGAACTGAGCGGCACGTCGGCTGCGGGCACGTCGTGGCTTGTCGCGCCCGCGCGGCGGAGCCGCAGATCGATCCTGCCCCGCGCCCCTACCGGGCGCCCGGCGCCGCGCCGTGGGACGGGCCACGGCAGAATCGGAGCCGGAGCACCCACCGGAGAGGATCGAGAACGTGGACCGGGACGCCGAGGCGGCCAGGAACGAAGGAGCCGGCGAGGCCACCGGCGCCGCCGCGGAGGACGTCGTCGCGCGCGTGCTGCGCCAGTGGCAGCAGGTCAGCCCGGGCCTCGACACCGCCCCGATGGCCGTGATCGGCCGTCTCAACCGGTGCGCCGCCCTGCTCCAGCAGGCGGCCGACGCGCCGCTGGCCCGCGAGGGGCTGGCCCGCGCGGAGTTCGACATCCTGGGCACCCTGCGGCGCACGGGCGGCGAGCTGACCCCGGGCCAGATCGCCCGGGAGACCTTCGCCTCGGGCGCCGCCGTCACCAAGCGCGTACGGGTGCTGGAGGAGCGCGGGCTCCTCGCCCGCCGGCCCGACGAGCGCGACCGGCGCGTGGCCCACCTCTCGCTCACGGACGCGGGCCGCGAGCTCATCGACCGGCTCGTGCCGCAGCAACTGGCCTACGAGCAGGACCTGCTGACGGGCCTGGGCCGGGAGCGGCAGGAGGAGCTGGCCGGCACCCTGGCCCGGCTGCTCGTCCACCTCGAAGGGCGCCTGGGGGGCCTGCAGCTGTAGGGCCGGGGCGGGGTCTAGTGTCCTCGGTCATGACCGAACGCTCCTCCCACCTGCGCACCACCGTGGACGCCTACGACGCCGTCGCCGTCCGCTACGCCGCGTTCGTCCGCGACGCGCTCGACACCCTGCCGCTGGACCGCGCGATACTCGCCGCGTTCGCCGACCTCGTGCGGGCCGCCGGCGGCGGGCCCGTCGCCGAACTGGGCTGCGGCCCGGGGCAGACGACCGCGCACCTGCGGGATCTGGGGCTGGACGCCTTCGGCGTCGACCTGTCGCCGGTGATGATCGGCCTCGCCCGTGAGGCCTACCCGGACCTGCGCTTCGAGGTCGGCTCCATGGACGACCTGGACCTGGCCGACGGCACGCTGAGCGGCATCGCCTCCTGGTACTCGGTCATCCACACCCCGCCGCACGACCTGCCCGCGTACCTCGCCGAGTTCCGGCGCGTCCTCGCGCCCGGGGGTCATCTCCTGCTCGCCTTCTTCGAGTCGGAGGGCGATCCGGTCACGGCGTTCGGCCACAAGGTGACGACGGCCTACCGGTGGCCGGTCGACGAGCTGGCCCGGCTGACCCGCGACGCCGGGTTCGCCGAGGTCGGGCGGATGCTGCGGGAGCCGGTCGAGGGCGAGCGGTACCGCCGGGGGCACCTGCTGATGCGCGTGGGCGCGTAGGCCCTCGTCGGGCCCGTCAGGCCGGCCGACGTGCTCGCGCTGCTCGGGCAGAACCTGAGCAACGCGGAGATCGCCGCCCAGCTGTTCATCTCGGTGCGCACCGTCGAGTCGCACGTCTCCTCCCTGCTGCGCAAGGTGCAGGTGACGGACCGCCGGGCGCTGTCCCGGTACGCGGCCGCCTCGGCGCGCCCGGCGCCGGCCCTCCGGCCGTACTCGCCGGGCACCCGGACGCCCGGGCCGCGCTCGCCGGCCTCGGGCTCGCGCCCGCGGCGCTCCGGGAGGGTTTCGCCTGAGGGTTTCCGTGGGGGTTTCCGTGGTGAGCACGGAGGCGGACCGCGGCCGGGACGGGGGAAGCTGTGGTCATAGAAGCTTTGGTCACAGAAGCTGTGGTCACAGTGATCGACGGACAGGAGCGATGATGAGCAGCACGGGCAGCGGCGCGTACGAGGGGTTCACGCCCGAGGAGCGGGCCGCGATGAAGGAGCACGCGCAGGAGCAGAAGAAGGCCGCGCGCCGGGCGTCGCGCGAGGAGAAGGCGGCGGAGGCGGAGCGGGACGTGCTCGCCAAGATCGCCGAGATGGACGAGGCGGACCGGATCATGGCCGAGCGCGTCCACGCCGTCGTCACGGCCAGCGCCCCGGACCTGGCGCCGAAGCTCTGGTACGGCATGCCGGCCTACGCCCGCGACGGCAAGATCGTCTGCTTCTTCCAGAGCGCGGCGAAGTTCAAGTCCCGCTACGCCACCCTCGGCTTCAGCGACCAGGCGCACCTGGACGACGGCGCGATGTGGCCGGCCGCCTTCGCCCTGACCGAGGTGACCGGTGAGGTCGAGGCCCGCATCGCCGCCCTGGTGAGGCAGGCGGTGAGCTGAGGACGGGGGTCCTGATGCCGGGAGGCGGTCGCGCAAGCGGCCGCCTCCCGGCGTTTGCGCACCTTGCACGGGATACACCCGGGGGGTATAACGGAAACCGTAAATACCCCCTAGGGGTATCGGAGGGGGTACGGCCCCGTCGTCCGGCGAGGAGCGACACGAGCATGACGACCACGACCAGCGGCACACCTGCGGACACCGGCACCGGTGCCCTCGGCACCGAACTGCTCATCGGGGGGATGACCTGCGCCTCGTGCGCCGCGCGCATCGAGAAGAAGCTCAACCGCATGGCCGGGGTGAGCGCCACCGTCAACTACGCCACGGAAAAGGCCCAGGTCACCCACAGCGCCGACGTCACCGTCGCCGACCTCGTCGCCACGGTGGAGGCCACCGGCTACACCGCCGCCCCGCCCGCCCCGAAGACCGCCGGGCCCGGCGGACCCGCCGGGGAAGGGGAAGGCGAAGGGGACGACGAGAGCGCCGGCTTGCGCCGCCGGCTGATCGTCTCGGCCGTCCTCGCGCTGCCGGTGGTCGTGCTGGCGATGGTCCCCGCCTGGCAGTTCACCTATTGGCAGTGGCTCTCGCTGACCCTGGCCGCGCCGGTGGTCGTCTACGGCGCCTGGCCCTTCCACCGGGCGGCGTTCACCAACGCCCGGCACGGCGCCGCCACCATGGACACCCTGGTCTCGGTCGGCACCTCGGCCGCCTTCCTGTGGTCGGTGTGGGCCCTGTTCCTCGGCGACGCCGGGATGCCCGGCATGCGCCACGCCTTCTCCTTCACCGTCGAACGCGGCCACGGCGCGGAGAACATCTACCTCGAGGCCGCGGCCGGCGTGACCGCCTTCATCCTGGCCGGGCGCTACTTCGAGGCCCGCGCCAAGCGGCGCGCCGGAGCCGCGCTCCGGGCGCTGCTGGAGCTCGGTGCCAAGGAGGTGACCGTCCTGCGCGGCGGCCGCGAGCAGCGGATCCCGGCCGCCGACCTGGCCGTCGGCGACCGCTTCGTGGTCCGGCCCGGCGAGAAGATCGCCACCGACGGCACCGTCGTCGAGGGCGGCTCGGCCGTCGACGCCTCCCTGCTCACCGGCGAGTCCGTGCCCGTCGAGGTCGGCGTCGGCGACACCGTCACCGGTGCGACGATCAACGCCGGCGGCCGGCTGGTCGTCCGCGCCACCCGCGTCGGCGCGGACACCCAGCTCGCCCGCATGGCCCGCCTGGTCGAGGACGCCCAGAACGGCAAGGCCGCCGCCCAGCGCCTCGCCGACCGCATCTCCGCCGTCTTCGTCCCGGCCGTCATCGCCCTGGCCCTGGCCACCCTCGCGTACTGGCTGCTCACCGGCGCCGGCGCCACCACCGCCTTCACCGCCGCGGTGGCCGTGCTCATCATCGCCTGCCCCTGCGCCCTGGGCCTGGCCACGCCGACCGCCCTGATGGTCGGCACCGGCCGCGGCGCCCAGCTCGGCATCCTCATCAAGGGCCCGGAGGTCCTGGAGAGCACCCGCGCGGTCGACACCGTCGTGCTGGACAAGACCGGTACGGTCACCACCGGCCGCATGACGCTGCTGGGCACCCGCACCGCCGAGGACACCGACGAAAGCGAGGCGCTGCGCCTGGCGGGCGCCCTGGAGCACGCCTCCGAGCACCCCATAGCCCGGGCCGTCGCCGCCGGCGCCGCCGAGCGCACGGGCACCCTCCCGCGCGCCGAGGGCTTCGCCAACGTGCCGGGCCTGGGCGTGCGCGGCGAGGTCGAGGGCCGCACCGTCCTCGTGGGCCGTACGAAGCTGCTGGCGGACGCGGGCATCGCCCTGCCCGCCGACCTGGCGCGGGCCGTCGCCTCCGCCGAGGCCGCCGGGCGCACGGCCGTCGCCGTCGCCTACGACGGCCGGGCGCGGGCGGTGCTGGAGGTCGCCGACGCCGTCAAGGACACCAGCGCCGAGGCCGTGCGGCGGCTGCGCGCGCTGGGCCTCGCGCCCGTCCTGCTCACGGGCGACAACCGGGCCGTGGCCGAGGCCGTCGCCGCGGAGGTCGGCATCGACGAGGTGATCGCCGAGGTGCTGCCCGAGGAGAAGGTCGACGTGGTCCGGCGCCTGCAGGAGCAGGGCCGTACGGTGGCGATGGTCGGCGACGGCGTCAACGACGCGGCCGCCCTGGCCCGTGCCGACCTGGGCCTGGCGATGGGCACCGGCACCGACGCGGCCATCGAGGCCGGCGACCTGACGCTGGTGCGCGGCGACCTGCGGGTGGCGGCGGACGCCATCCGGCTCGCCCGCCGGACGCTCGCCACCATCAAGTCCAACCTCTTCTGGGCCTTCGCCTACAACGTGGCTGCCCTGCCGCTCGCCGCGTCCGGCCTGCTCAACCCGATGATCGCGGGCGCGGCGATGGCCTTCTCCTCGGTCTTCGTCGTCGGCAACAGCCTGCGGCTGCGCCGCTTCCGCGCCGCGCAGGCGTAAGGCACCGGCGCCCTACGGGGTGGTGGGCACGGCCGAGGGAACGGCCCTGCCCACCGTCACGCCCGCGCCGCAGACCAGGTCCTTCATGGTCCTGCCCGCCCCGAGCAGGGTGACCTTGACCTCCTCCGGGCGCGGGTTGCCGGGCACGCCGTTGTGGGAGGCAGTGCACACCAGCTGGTTGCGGGCGAGCACGGTGAAGCGGGTGGGATCCAGGGGCAGCCTGATGGTGACGGTGCCCTCGGCGCTGATCACCTCCACGGCCTCCTGGCGCATTTTGGGCAGCTCGGTGTACAGGCCCTGCGCCATCTCCGGCTCGTTGGGCCCCTGCAGCAGCAGCGGGATCGCCATCTCCGCGCTGACCTGGCCGCTGGCCGGCCGGGAACGGGGTTCGAGCCCGCCGGGGAAGCCGAAGTAGAGCCGGGCCTCCTCGACGGGCGCGCCCGGCCGCTTCGCGCCCTGGGCGGGCTGGCCCACCTCCACGACGTCGGTCGGCTCGATGCCGCAGCCGGCGAGCGTGCCGGCGGCCGCGGCCGACAGGGCGAGCGCCGCCGCCACCCGGCGCCACGTCCGCGTGGTGCGCGTGGTGCGCGTGGTCGTCATCTCTCCTCGCCTCCTCGCCGCAGGGGCAGGTCCACGGTGAACACCGCGCCCCCGTGCGACCCGTTGGCGGCCCGCACGGTTCCGTCGTGCAGCCGCACGTTCTCCAGCGTGATGGCCAGGCCCAGTCCGCTGCCCTCGGAGCGGGCGCGGGCCGCGTCGGCCTTGAAGAACCGCTCGAAGACGTGGGGCAGGACCTCGGGGTCGATGCCCTCGCCCCGGTCGGCGATCTCGATCAGCAGCCGGTCGTCGCCGTGCGGGCCGGGCGGGTCGTGAGGGCCGGGCGCGACGCGCACCGCCACGCTCACCGGTTCGCCGCCGTGCCGCAGCGCGTTGCCGACCAGGTTGGCCACCACCACGTCGATGCGGCGCGGGTCCAGCCGGGCGCGGATGCCCTCGGGCAGGTCGGCGCTCACCTTCTCCTGCCAGCCGCGCGCCTGCAGGGTCTTGCGGACGGTCTCGGCGACGTCGACCTCGTCCAGGTGCAGGGCGGCGGCGCCGGCGTCGAAGCGGGAGATCTCCATCAGGTCCTCGACCATGCGGGCGAGCTTGCCGGTCTCCTCGCTGATGAGCCGGACCGCGTGGGCGGTGTCCGCGTCCAGCGCGTCGGCGTCCTCGTCCAGGACGTCGACGACGGCGGTCATGGCGGCCAGCGGGGTGCGCAGTTCGTGGGAGACGTCGGCGGCGAAGCGGCGCGAGTTGGCCTCCATGCGCCGCAGCTCGGCGACGTTCTTCTCCAGGGCGGCGGCCATGTCGTTGAAGGTGCGCGAGAGGTCGGCGAGTTCGTCGCTGCCGCTGACGGTCAGCCGGGTGTCGAGCTCGCCCTCGGTGATCCGCTGGGTGGCGCGGCGCAGCTCGCGCACCGGTCGCAGCACGCCGCGCGCGGCCAGCAGCGCCGGCACGGCGGCCAGCGCCACCGCCGGCAGGGCGCCGCTCTGGGCCGCGTCCACCAGGGCGTGCACGTTGGCCTCGTCCTCGCGCAGCGGCACCTGGGCGTAGACCTCCAGGCCCGACATCTCGGCGTGCTCGCCGCTGAAGGTCACCGGCAGGCCGACCACCAGCCAGGGGTCGCCGCCGATGTCGATCCGCTGGAACGCGGCGATGCCGGCGCGCACCTTGCTCTGCACGCCCTCGGGGATGCCGCGGCCGCCCGGGCGGACGGCGGGCACCAGCGGGCCGCCCTGGTAGCGGACGTGGATGTTCCAGTGCTGGGCCTGCCCGGCGCGGGCCAGGTTGGTGGCGAAGCCGGTGAGGTCGGAGTGCGCCGGCGGGAAGCGCAGCTCGGGCACCTGCGAGTTGATCTGGCCGCGCAGCGCGGAGACCGCCGTGTCCTGGGTGCGCTTGAGGATCGCCGTACGGGCCTCGCGGAAGGTCAGGGCCGCGGTGGCCAGCGCGGCGAGCGAGGCCACCAGGAGGAAGGCGACCACGAGCCGCGCCCGCAGGCCCCGGGCGAGGGTGCGCAGGCTCCTGAGGCGAAGACGCTTGACCAAGGCGCTCACACCGGGCCGAAGCGGTAGCCGAAGCCGCGCACGGTCTGGATGTACTTCGGCGACCGCGAGGAGTCCTCGACCTTGGTGCGCAGCCGCATGACGCAGGCGTCCACCAGCCGGGCGTCCCCGTGGTAGCTGTGCTCCCAGACGTGCTCCAGCAGCTGCTGGCGGCTGAAGACGCGGCCCGGCGTGGCCGACAGGTACAGCAGCAGCTTCATCTCGGAGGGGGCCAGCGGCAGGTCCTTGCCGTGCTTGGAGACCAGCAGCCCGGCGCGGTCGATCGTCAGGTCGCCGTGCACCTCGGCGCCGGCCTGCGCCGCGGCGGCCGCCTCGGCGCCGTCGACGGGGGCGGCGCGGCGCAGCACGGCCCGGATACGGGCCTCCAGGACCTCGCCGCGGGCGGGCTTGACGATGTAGTCGTCGGCGCCGGCCTCCAGGCCGAGGACGACATCGATGTCGTCACCGCGCGCGGTGAGCATGATGATCGGGATCTGCTGGGTGGCGCGGA
Source organism: Streptomyces luteosporeus (assembly GCF_039532865.1). NCBI lineage: Bacteria > Bacillati > Actinomycetota > Actinomycetes > Kitasatosporales > Streptomycetaceae > Streptomyces > Streptomyces luteosporeus. The sequence continues at coordinate 150,342 of NZ_BAAASL010000012.1, read as the reverse complement.
TGCGGCGGCAGACCTCGAAGCCGCTGCGGTCCGGCAGCATCAGGTCCAAAAGGACGAGGTCGGGCCGGAAGGTCTCCAGCGCGGCCAGTCCGGCCTCGCCGGTGGGCGCGCCCTCCACCTGGTGGCCGCGGCGGCGCAGGGTGAGGGTGACCCCTTCCCTGACGGCGCGGTCGTCCTCGATCAGAAGCACGCGTGACATGCAGCCCAGTATCGGTCGTACGCACGCGCGAATGCGCGGCGGGGCGGGCGCGGGCCGAAACTGTCACGGACTTCTCATATTGAAGCCTTGTACGCCCCGAGGCGGTCCGGCGCCGACAACATCCGTCATCACGCTGCGTCCGGTTCCGGCCACTCCCACAGTGGTCGCATGTGGACCATCTTCGGAGTCGTACTCGGCGGGCTGATCTCGTTCACGGGCCAGTTCTGGCAGGGCCGCGTGACGGAACGGGATCTGCGCCGCACCCAGCGCATCCAGCACCTGATCGACTTCTTGTCCGCGGTACAGGAGGCCGAACGGGTCGCCGTCGAGCACTACCACCACCATGTGGACGACGAACAGTGGCGAACACGCTCCAAACAAATCATCGACAGGGTCTGGGTGGCCCAGAAGACCCTTCACATGTTGTGCTCGCCGAAGGTCAACGAGGCGGCACGGGCGCTGGCGTTCGACGTGCGGGACGTGATCCGCGACGGTCCCGGTGACACGCCGGGGGCGACGGAGGAGGAGAAGGTCTGGGAGTACATCCGTGCCAACCGGCGGGCCTTCCTCGACGTCGCCCGCGACCACCTGAAGTGAGGCAGCCACCTGCAGCGCCCCGTAAGGGGCGCGGGGAACTGCGCGACAAGCCACGACGCACCCGCAGACGAAGTGCCGGGCTAACCCCCGATGTGCCGCAGCAGGATCTCCCGGAACTCGCCGTCGAACGCGTCGTAGCGCCGGCGCAGGTCCGCGCCCGGCCAGTCGGGCGGCAGGAGGGCCGGCGGCAGGACGGGGTCGGCCAGCAGGTGCCGCAGGACGGCCGCCGACACGGTGAAGCGTTCGGCCAGGCGCTCCGGGCCGCCGGGCAGGGCGGACAGTGCCGCCTCCAGGGCGCGGGCGCGGCGGGCCCAGCCCGCCGGGTCCCACAGGGTCGCGGCGAGGGCGGCGGGGTCGCCCTCGGGGGCGGCGCCGGTCAGCAGGGCGCACTGGTCGCGGACGACGGCCGGCCACCCGTCGCGGGCGAGGTTGGCAGGCCGCAGCCAGCACCCCTCCCGCAGCTCGGCCAGCCGCAGGCCGGCCATGGCCTGGCGCAGTGCGGCCCGCTCCGGGGCGGCGCGGCGCTCGCCGGTGACGACGGCGATCTCCCAGGTGCCGTCCCAGGGGCGGGTGCGCGGGGCCCGGCTGTCGTCCTGGCGGGCCTGGCGGGCCAGCAGGCGCTCGGTGAGCCGGTAGGCGCCGTCGCGCTGCTCCAGGTCGCCGGCGGCGACCATGCGGGTCAGGGCGGTGCGGACGGTGCCCTCCGCGGTGCCGAAGAGGGCGCCGACCCGGACGAGGGCGCGGGCGGGCAGGGCGGGCGGGTGGTGCCCCAGGAGCGTGGAGAGCACGACCGAGCGCGCGGTCAGCGGCCGCAGGGGAAGCGAATCGTCGTCCATGGCTGACGCCACCCTATCCATTACAGCCTTGCATCACGCATCATGAAAGTGTAATGCCGTCCTGTCCTGCCGCCGCCCGCCCGGAGGTCGCCGTGAGCGCCACGCACGACGTGTTCAACCAGCCCCCGCCCCTGACCGGCTTCTCCACCGCCGACGACCTCGCCCTGCTGGAGGCCCTGCGCCGGGACGACGGTGCCTGGGGCGAGGAGGAGGTGCGCGAGCTGGGGGCCCGTGCGGGCTCGCCCGAGGTGCAGGAGTGGGCCCGGCTGGCCGAGGCGTACCCGCCGGTGCTGCGCACCCACGACCGCTTCGGGCACCGCGTGGACGAGGTGGAGTTCCACCCCGCCTGGCACGAGCTGATGGCGGCGGCCGTGGCGAGCGGCCAGCACGCCGCGCCCTGGGCGGAGCCGCGCCCGGGCGCCCATCTGGTGCGGGCCGCGAAGTTCTACGTCTGGGCACAGGCGGAGCCGGGCCACGGCTGCCCGGTCTCGATGACGTACGCCGCCGTGCCCGCCCTGCGCGCCCAGCCGGAGCTGGCCGCCGCGTACGAGCCGCTGCTCGCGTCGCGGACGTACGACTACGGGCTGCGCCCGCCGCTGGGCAAGCGGGGGCTGATCGCGGGCATGTCGATGACCGAGAAGCAGGGCGGCTCGGACGTGCGGGCGAACACCACCCGGGCGGTGCCGGCGGGCGACGGCACGTACGTCCTGACCGGCCACAAGTGGTTCACCTCCGCGCCGATGAGCGACGTCTTCCTCGTCCTGGCCCAGGCGGAGCAGGGGCTGACGTGCTTCCTGATGCCGCGGGTCCTGCCGGACGGCACCCGCAACGGGATGCGGCTGCAGCGGCTGAAGGACAAGCTCGGCAACCGCTCCAACGCCTCCGCGGAGATCGAGTACGAGCAGGCGGTGGCCTGGCCGGTGGGCGAGCCGGGGCGCGGGGTGCGCACGATCGTCGAGATGGTCAACATGACCCGGCTGGACTGCGTCATCGGGTCGGCGGCCGGCATGCGGGCGGGCCTGCGGCAGGCCCTGCACCACGCCGCGTACCGGCGGGCGTTCGGCGCCGAACTGATCGACCAGCCGCTGATGCGCGGCGTCCTGGCCGACCTCGCCGTGGAGTCGGAGGCGGCGACGGTGCTGGCCATGCGGCTGGCGGCAGCAGTGGACCGTGCGCAGGCGGGAGACGAGCAGGAGGCGGCGCTGCGGCGGCTGGCCCTGGCCGCCGGCAAGTACTGGGTGTGCAAGCGCGGCAGCGCGCACGCCGCGGAGGCACTGGAGTGCCTGGGCGGCAACGGCTACGTCGAGGAGTCCGGCATGCCGCGCCTCTACCGGGAGGCACCCCTGCTGTCGATCTGGGAGGGCTCGGGCAACGTGGCCGCCCTCGACGTGCTGCGCGCCCTGCAGCGCGAACCGCAGGCGCTGGAGGCCTACTTCGCCGAGGTGACGCCCGCGGCGGCGGGCGAACCCCGCCTGGCGGCCGCCGTCGCCCGGCTGCGCACCCTGCTGGGCGAGCTCTCCGACCCCGGCCGGGCGCAGCTGGTGGCCCGCCGCCTGGCCGAACAGCTCACGCTCGTCCTGCAGGCCGCCCTGCTGGTGCGGCACGGCGCGCCCGCCGTCGCCGACGCCTTCTGCGCCTCGCGCCTGGACGGCGACTGGGGGCGGGCGTTCGGCACCCTGCCGCCGGGCACCGACCTGGCGCAGATCCTGGAACGGGCGGTGCCCAAGGACGCCCGGTGAGCGTCCGCGTCGAGCGGCGCGGCCCGGTCACCACGGTCGTCCTCGCCCGGCCCGAGGCGCGCAACGCCGTCGACGGGCCCACGGCGGCAGCGCTCGCCGCCGCCTTCCGGGCCTTCGAGGCGGACCCGGGCGCGTCGGTGGCGGTGCTGTGGGGCGAGGGCGGCACGTTCTGCGCCGGGGCCGACCTCAAGGCGTTCGGGACGGACCGCGGCAACCGCGTCGCCGCCGACGGCGACGGTCCCATGGGCCCCACCCGGCTGCGGCTGACCAAACCGGTCGTCGCCGCGATCAGCGGCCACGCCGTGGCCGGCGGCCTGGAGCTCGCGCTGTGGTGCGACCTGCGGGTGGCCGAGGAGGACGCCGTCTTCGGCGTCTTCTGCCGGCGCTGGGGCGTGCCGCTGATCGACGGCGGAACGGTGCGGCTGCCCCGGCTCATCGGCGCCTCGCGCGCGATGGACATGGTCCTCACCGGCCGCCCGGTGCCGGCCGCCGAGGCGTACGCGACGGGGCTCGCCAACCGCCTCGTGCCCACCGGCACCGCCCGCGCCGCGGCCGAGGAACTCGCCGCGCACCTCGCCCGGTTCCCGCAGGACTGCCTGCGCAGCGACCGCGCTTCCTTGCTCGACCAGGAGGGCCTGGGTACGCAGGAAGCGCTGGCCGCCGAACTCGCCCACGGGCTGCGCTCGTTGCCGGCGGCGGCCGAGGGGGCGGCCCGGTTCGCGGCGGGCGCGGGGCGGCACGGGGACTTCCGGGACATCTGAAGTCACCTTCGCTCCCGGCGATTTCCGCCCATCGAGGGAATCCTGCTGTGCGGACGGCGTGAAGAACCGTTTGTTGTGCAGGCTGTTCCGGGTGAGGGGATGGTTCAGGGCCGGGTGCACGGTCGCGTTGGTCACGTCGGGGTTCGTGCTGGCTCCGGCGACCGGGGCCGCGGCGGGTGAGGTGGGGGCGGACGTCAGGGGCGCCGGTTCACGGGCGACCGCCGTCGTGCCCCATGTCCCCGACCTGCTGCCCAGACGCCCCCCTTCGCACGTGAGGGCCGCTCCGCTCGGCGGCGCGGTCACGGCGGAGGTCGACGACGACGGCAGGGACTGCATCCAGGCGCGCGCCACGGCGCTCGGCATCAGGGCACGGGTGTGGCTCACCCGTTGCCCCGCGGCAGCGCCCCCGGCGCCGGCACCTCCCGCACCGGCACCGCCCGCGCCCGCTCCCCCGGCGCCCGCTCCCCCGGCGCCCGGGGCGCCCGCGCCCGGAGCCCCGGCGCCCGCACCGGGCGCTCCCGCGCCGGGTGCGCCGGCTCCCGCGCCCCCGGCACCGGGGGCACCCGCACCAGGAGCTCCTGCGCCCGGCGCCCCGGGCGGTGGCGGAGGCGCACCGGGCGCGCCTGGAGCACCTGGGGCACCCCCTGCAGGCGGGGCGCCGGGCGCCCCTGGTGCGCCGGGGGCCCCGGGCGCCCCGGCCCCCGGCGCTCCTCCGGCACCGCCCGCCCCCGGTACGCCGGGCGCTCCCGGCGCCCCCGCCCCCGTACCTCCCGCACCGGGCGCCCCGGGGGCTCCCGGCGCGCCCGGGTCTCCGGGAGCCCCCGGCGCGCCCGGGCCCGCCGCTCCCGCGCCGCCCGGCTCGCGCCCCGGCACCGTGCCGGCGCAGAACCAGCAGAACCCGCAGAACCAGGTGCCGGGCACCACGCCCTCGTCCCCGCCGTCGTCCCCGCCCTCGCGGCCCGGGCTCCCGGGCCGGCACCGCTTCCCCGCCTACCACCACGCCGTCCTGTCGGCCGGCGGGCAGCAACACCACGGCACGTCCCTGGTGACGTTCACCCTGATCCTCACCGCCCCCGCCGTGCTGTCCGCCGCGCTGCTGCGGCCCCGCGGCAGCAACAGCCGCCGCGGGCGTTAGCGCACCGCTCCCGCCCCTCCCCCACCGCACCACCCCCAGACCGGAGGTTTCCTTGTCCGAGTGGCTGGTTCTGGCCATCGCCATGGCCGCCGCCTGCGCGGTCGTCCTGTCGATCACCGTGCTGCGGCAGCGCAGGATCGGCGCCGACGACGACCCGTCCGAGACCCCCGACGTCATCGAGTACATGACGATGATGGTCGGCGTGGTGTACGCCATCGTGCTGGGCCTGGCCATCGCCGGGGTGTGGGAGGCGCGCACCGGGGCGCAGGATTCCGTCCGGGCCGAGGCGCAGGCGCTGCACGAGGTGAGCGAGCGGGTGCAGGCGTACTCCCCGGAGGCCCGCGACCGCATCCGGGCCGACGTGCAGTCCTATGTGACCTATGTGGTCAAGGAGGAGTGGCCGGAGATGCTGAAGGAGGGCGAACTCACCGACAAGGGGCGGACGCTGCTGGACAAGGTGCGCACCGATGTCACGGCCTACGAGCCCCGCAACGACCAGGAGGCGCAGTCGTACCAGCCGCTGCTGGACCAGGTGGGCGCGGCCGACGCGGCGCGCAATGCCCGGGCGCAGAACGCCGAGCCGACGATGCCGGGCGTGGTGTGGTTCGGGCTGATCGGCGGGGCGCTGGTGGCGGTCGGCCTGATCTTCACGCTGCAGATCAGGCGCTCGGCGCGCGAGTTGCTGCTCGCCGGGCTCTACAGCGCGCTGATCGCCTTCCTGCTCTTCCTCATCTGGGACTTCAACTCGCCCTTCGGCCACGACGTGGACGACTTCGTCACCCCGTTCACCGATCTGTTCTCCATCTGACGGGCAGGTGCTTGAGCCCGTTCTGGAAGTTGGAGGTCAGCCGCACCGCCTCGCCCGCGCGTTCCAGGCCGGGCAGCCGGTCCAGGGTCAGCCGCAGCATGGCCCGCATCTGGACGCGTGCGAGGTGGGCGCCCAGGCAGAAGTGGGGGCCGTGGCCGAAACCGACGTGGTCGTTGGGGCTGCGGGTGATGTCGAAGCGGTCGGGGTCGGTGAAGACGCGCTCGTCGCGGTTGGCCGAGGCGTGGTAGACGACGACCTTCTCGCCGCGCCGGATGCGCCGGCCGGCGAGTTCGGTGTCGCGCGTGGCGGTGCGGCGGATCTGTACGACCGGCGGCCAGTAGCGCAGGATCTCCTCGATCGCGCCGGGGGTGAGCTCGGGGTGGCGGCGCAGGGCCGCGTACTGCTCGGGGTGGTCGAGGAGGGTGAGCAGGCCGCCGGGGATGCCGTTGCGCAGCGTCTCGTTCCCGGCGACGACGACGAGGAAGAACATGTTCTCGAACTCGTCGCGGGTCAGCCCGCCCTCGCGCATGCGGGCCAGCACGCTGCCCGGCCGGGGCCGGCCGGCCAGGGCGTGGGCGTAGGCGAACATGTCCGTGAGCGCCTCCCGGGAGCGCGGGTTGACCGGTGAGCCGTCGGCCCGCACGAGCGCGGGCCGGCGGGCGAGGGCGGCGCGGCCCATGGGGGTCAGTTCCGCCGGGTCGGCGGTGCGGGAGCGGGCGTGGTCGGCGTCCTGGTAGCCGATCACCCGGTTGGACCAGTCGTACAGCAGCCGCCGGTCCCGGGCGGGGACGCCCAGGACGTGGGCGAGGGTCCACACGGGCAGGTCGGCGGTGACGTCCACGAAGTCCGCCCGGCCCCGGTCGGCGACGGCATCGATCAGCTCGCGCGCCCGCCCCTCGATGGCGCTCTCCAGCTCCCGTACGGCCCGCGGGGTGAGGGCGGCGACCACGATGCGGCGCAGTCGGGCGTGGTCGGGCGGGTCCTGGTTGAGCATCATCGCGCGGACGAAGTCCAGGTCGGCGGGGGTATCGGGGTCCCGGATCTGGGTGGCGCCCAGATGCGAGGAGTACACCTCGGGGGTGGCGAGCACGTGCCGGACGTCCGCGTGCCGGAAGACGGCCCAGTAGCCGGGGCCGGCGGGCCAGGCGCCCACGGCCGGTTCCGGCACCCGGCAGACGGGCGCGTGCGCGCGCAGCCGCCGGAAGAGCGCGTACGGCACGCCCCGCGCGTAGGTGGCCGGGTCGAAGACGGGTGTCGGGTCCAGGGGTGCCGGGTCGAGGGCTGCGGGTGTGCTCACGCGCGGACGGTACGGCCGGCTGCGGCGGGCCCGTCAAGCCCTGACGGGCGATTCCGCCCCGCCCCACTGCTGGAATGACCGGTTCCGGGTCTCGGTCACCGGTGCTCCGACTGGCTTCGCGCGTTTGGGGGTACTCAGCAACGGACGGGAGGTGGCGAGCATGACCGAGTGCTGTGCTTCCGACGAAGACCTCGCCCGGCCGGTCGGCGAGCGGGAGGCCGACGCCTATGTGCGGGGGATCTCCTTCAAGACCGGCCCGCCGCGCCTGATCGGGGCCGAGCTGGAGTGGCTCGTGCACGACGTGGCCGAGCCGCGGCGGCCCGTTGCGGCCCACCGGCTGGCGGCGGCCGCCGAGCGGGTGGGCGCCCTGCCGCTCACCTCGGTGTTCACCATCGAGCCGGGCGGCCAGCTGGAGCTCAGCTCCCGGCCGGCCCCCTCGCTGGGGGCCTGCGTGGCGGACCTGAGCGCCGACCTCGCCCTGACCCGCGAGGCCCTCGACGGGCTGGGCCTGGCGCTGGTGGGCTACGGCAAGGAGCCGTGGCACGATCCTCCGTGCGTGCGCAGCACCCGCCGCTACGACGCCATGGAGGTCTACTACGACCGCATCAACGGCGCCGGGCGCAATGTGATGTGCCGTACGGCATCGGTGCAGGTCTGCATCGACGCCGGGTACGAGGGCCCGGGGCCGCTGGGGTACCTGCGCCGGTGGCGGCTGGCCCATCTGCTGGGCGCGGTGCTCTCGGCCGCGTTCGCCAACTCCCCCCTGCTGCGGGGCCGGCCGAGCGGCTGGCGCTCCAGCCGGCAGGCCTGCTACGCGCGGATGGACCCGGCCCGCACCCTGGCCCCGCTGGGCGAGGCGGACCCTCGGGCGGCCTGGGCGGCGTACGCCCTGGACGCACCGGTGATGTTCGTCCGCTCCGGGGAGGGGCCCTGGCCGGTGCAGCTGGGGCTGCCGCTGCGTCAGTGGATGCGCAGCGGACGGCCGCGGCAGACCACCCTGGACGACGTCGCCTACCACCTGACCACCCTGTTCCCGCCCATCAGGCCGCGCGGCCACCTCGAGTTGCGGATGATCGACGCGCAGAGCGGGCAGGACGGCTGGCTGGTGCCGCTGGCCGTGACGGCGGCGTTGTTCGACGACCCGTCGGCGGCGGAGACGGCCTACCGGGCGGTGAAGGGGCTGGCGGACGTCCAGGGCGGGCACCCGCCGCCGCGCAATCCCCTGTGGCGCAGGGCGGCGCGGCACGGGCTCGCCGACCCGGAGCTGCACACGGCCGCCGTGGCCTGCTTCGCCGCGGCCCGTGAGGCCCTGCCCCGGCTCGGGGCCGACGACCGCGTCCTGGCCGCGGTCGACGAGTTCACCGCCCGGTACGTCGAGCGGGGCCGCTGCCCGGCGGACGACCTGCTGGACGCGGTGGCCGGCCGGGGCGGCCGGTGATGACGGCCGCGCCCGCCCCGGACGGGGCCGAGCTGCGCGAGCGTGCCGCGGGCGCCCTGCTGGCCGCCCGCGCACGCACCCGCGTGCTGACCGCCTGCGTGGACGACGGCGAGCTGCACGCCCAGCACTCGCCGCTGATGTCCCCGCTGGTGTGGGACCTCGCCCACATCGGCAACCAGGAGGAGGTGTGGCTGCTGCGCGCCGTGGGCGGGCAGCAGCCGCTGCGCCCGGAGATCGACACGCTCTACGACGCCTTCCGGCACGCCCGCGCGGACCGGCCGGCGCTGCCCCTGCTGACGGCGCCCGAGGCCCGGGGCTACGTCGCGGACGTGCGGGAGCGGGTGATGGACGTGCTGGAGCGGACGCCGCTGGAGGGGGCCGGGCCGCTGGCACGCTCGGGCTTCGCCTTCGGCATGATCGCCCAGCACGAGCAGCAGCACGACGAGACAATGCTGATCACCCATCAGCTGCGCCGGGGCCCCGCGGTGCTCACCGCCGCCGAGCCGCCGCCGGCCGGCCCGGACGCGGCGGCGCTGCCGGCCGAGGTGCTGGTGCCGGGCGGGCCCTTCACCATGGGCACCTCCACCGAACCGTGGGCGCTGGACAACGAGCGGCCGGCCCATCCGCGCCTGGTGCCCGCCTTCTTCATCGACACGCTGCCGGTGAGCAACGCCGCCTACCTGCGCTTCGTCGAGGACGGCGGCTACCGCGAGCGCCGCTGGTGGCACCCGGCCGGCTGGGAGCAGGTGCGCCGCGAGGAGCTGGCCGCGCCGCTGTTCTGGCGGTGCGAGGGCGGCACCTGGGTGCGGCGGCGGTTCGGCGTCACCGAGGAGGCGCCGCCGGGCGAGCCGGTGCTGCACGTGAGCTGGTTCGAGGCCGCGGCCTACGCGGCGTGGGCGGGGCGGCGGCTGCCGACCGAGGCGGAGTGGGAGAAGGCCGCCCGGCACGACCCGTCCTCCGGGCGCTCGCGGCGCTACCCGTGGGGGGACGCCGACCCCACCCCGCAGCTGGCCAACCTGGGCCAGCGCCATCTGCGCCCGGCCCCGGTGGGGGCCTATCCGCGCGGCGCCTCGCCGCTGGGTGTGCGGCAGCTGATCGGGGACGTGTGGGAGTGGACGGCGAGCGACTTCCTGCCGTACCCGGGTTTTCGGGCCTTCCCCTACCGCGAGTACTCGGAAGTCTTCTTCGGCGGCCGGTACAAGGTCCTGCGCGGGGGCTCCTTCGCCGTGGACCCGGTGGCCTGCCGGGGCACCTTCCGCAACTGGGACCTGCCCGAACGCCGGCAGATCTTCAGCGGGTTCCGTACGGCGCGCGACGCGGACAGCGCCTGATGTGCCGCCACATCGCGGTTCTCGGCCCCCACGCCCCGCTGGCCGAGAGCCTGGTGGATCCACCGTACTCGCTGGTGCGCCAGTCCTGGGAGCCGCGCCGGCAGCGCCACGGGGTGGTCAACGCCGACGGCTTCGGCGTCGGCTGGTACGCGCCCGGCGACCCGCTGCCGGCCCGCTACCGGCGGGCCGGGCCGGTCTGGGCCGACGAGTCCTTCGCCGACATCGCCCGGGTGGTGCGCACGCGGGCGCTGCTGGCCGCGGTGCGGGACGCCACGGCGGCGGGTGCCGACCCGGAGGCCGCCGCGGCGCCGTTCGCCGGCGGCCCGTGGCTGTTCAGCCACAACGGCGCGCTGCCCGGCTGGCCGGAGTGCGCCGAGGCGCTGGCCGGGCAGGTGCCGGCGGCCGCCCTGCTGCGGCTGGCGGCCCGCAACGACTCCGCGTTCGTCTGGGCGCTGGTCGAGCAGCGGCTGCTGGGCGGTGCGCCCATGGGCCGGGCACTGGCCGGGGCGGTGGCGACGCTGGCGCGCGCCGTACCGGACGCCCGGCTGAACCTGCTGCTGACCGACGGCGCCGCCATCGCGGCCACGGCCTGGGGCGACTCGCTGTGGTACGTCAGCCGCGGCCGCCGCACGGCGGTGGCCTCGGAGCCGTACGACGACGACCCGGGCTGGACCGAGGTGCCCGACCGCACCCTGCTGGCCGCCGACCGCTCGGCGGTCGTCCTGACCCCGCTGACCCCGCGTTTCCCGGAGGCCGCCGACGCGCCGGCCGTCGTGTGCAAGGAGCCCGCTTCGTGAGTCCGTTCGTCCTCACCCGCTCCCTTCCCCCGGACGCGACGGCGGCCGCGCTGCGCGCCGATGTCGCCCAGGGGCTCACCCGCTCACCGAAGGAGCTGCCCCCGAAGTGGTTCTACGACGCCCGCGGCAGTGAGCTCTTCGACGAGATCACCCTGCTGCCCGAGTACTACCCCACCCGTGCCGAGCGCGAGATCCTGATCACCCGGGCTCCCGACATCGCCGCGGCCAGTGGCGCGCGCACCCTGGTCGAACTGGGCTCGGGCTCCTCCGACAAGACCCGCCACCTGATCGACGCCCTGCCCGGCCTGGAGGCCTATGTTCCGGTCGATGTCAGCGAGAGTGCGCTGACCGGCGCCGCCCGGACGCTGCTGGCCGAGCACCCCGGCCTGACGGTGCACGCGCTCGTCGCCGACTTCCAGTACGGCCTCGCGCTGCCGCCCGGCCTGCCCGGGCCGCGGCTGCTGGCCTTCCTGGGCGGCACGATCGGCAACCTGCTGCCGCCCGAGCGCGCCGCGTTCCTGGCCGGGCTGCGCGCCCGGCTGGCGCCGGGCGACGCCCTGCTGCTGGGCACCGACCTGGTCAAGGACCCGGGCGTGCTGGTGCCCGCCTACGACGACGCGCGGGGGGTGACCGCCGCCTTCAACAAGAACGTCCTGGCCGTCATCAACCGCGAGCTGGGTGCCGACTTCGATCCCGGCGACTTCGACCACGTGGCCCTGTGGGACGCGCGGCAGGAGTGGATCGAGATGCGGCTGCGCGCCCGCCGGGCGGTCGTCGCCAAGATCCCCGCCCTGGACCTCGCGGTGCACTTCGCGGCCGGGGAGGAGCTGCGCACGGAGGTCTCCGCGAAGTTCCGGCACGAGGGCGTGCGGGCGGAGCTGGCGGCGGCGGGGCTGGAACTGACCCATTGGTGGACCGACCGCGCCGGCCGGTTCGCCCTGTCCCTGTCGGTGCCGCGGAGCGGGGGTTAGCCTGCCCGTGTGAGCCGGGAAGAAGAGTACGAGGCGCGGGCAGGGCTGCGGGGCGGCTTCGAGCGCGGCACGGACGGGCCGAAGGTGATCCTGGCCGGTGTCGACGGCTCCGACACCTCCTGGCGGGCCGCCGCCTATGCGGCCGGTCTGGCCCGCCGCCAGCACGCCCTGCTGGCCGTCGTCTACGTCCAGCCCCTGCTGGCCGGGACGGCGGCCCTCGGCATACCGGTGACGGACACCACCGAGGAGGTCGCCGAGGAGGTGCTCGGCGAGATCCGCGCCACGGCCGAGCGCCTGCGCGGGGTGCACGAGGTCCGCTGGGAGTTCCACACCTTCCGCGGCGACCCCTACACGGGCCTGGTGCGGCTGGCCGACGAGCTGAAGGCGGACGCCGTCGTGGTGGGCGCCTCCGAGCGCGCCGGCCACCGCATCGTGGGCTCGGTGGCCGTGCGGCTGGTCAAGGCCGGCCGCTGGCCGGTGACGGTCGTCCCGTAGCCCTGCCGGCACCTGTGGCCTCGCGCGGCCGCGGCACCTGGGGCACGGTGGGAGCATGTCCAACCACACCTACCGGGTGACCGAGATCGTCGGCTCCTCGCCACAGGGCCTGGACGACGCCATCCGCAACGGCATCGCACGCGCCTCGCAGACGCTCAGGGGCCTCGACTGGTTCGAGGTGACCGAGATCCGCGGCCACCTCGAGAACGGCGCGATCGCGCACTACCAGGTCGGCATGAAGGTGGGCTTCCGGTTGGAGGAGGCCGACTGACCTACGGCCCCTCGACCTACGGCCCCGGGTCGCGGGGTTCCGCCCCGGCCGTCGCCGTCGCCGGCACCGCCGCCTCGGCGCCGACGACCGCCGGACCGCGCAGCAGGCCCAGCTGGGCGGCGCGGGCGCCGGCCTGGAACCGGCTGACCGCGCCGAGCTGGGCCATGGCGGCCTTCATGTAACGGCGGCACGTTCTGGTGGAGATGGCCAGGCGGCGGGCTATCACCTCGTCCTTCAGGCCGGCGCCCATCAGCTGCAGCATGGTCCGGTTCACGTCGCCGGCGACCTTCTCGTACTGCGCCTCGCGGGCCTCGAAGGGCTGGCCGACCATCCACACGTCCTCGAAGCGGCGCTGGACGAATCCGGCCACGGTGGTGTTCGTCACCATGGCCGCGCCGCCTGCCGTACCCTCCACCGGCGCCTGCGGCAGGAAGACGACGGAGCGGTCGAAGACCACCACGTACTCGCAGATCTCGGCGCTGGTGCGCACTTCGGCGCCGGCCTCGGCGGCCCGCACCACGTAGGCGCGGGTGGCGAGGTTGGCCCGCTCGGCGTGCTGGTAGAGCACGCGCACCCGCACCCCGCGGCGCAGCAGGGGCAGGCTCCAGTCGCGCAGGTGCAGGGCCGCGTCCGTGTCGCGTCCGGTGCCCGGCTGGATGACGACGGCCTCGTGCAGGCAGCGCCGGGCCGCGGCGGCCAGTTCGCGCCGGACCTCGTCGGGGTCGGCGATGGTACGGGTGTCCTGCGCGGGGCGGGAGGTGTCGGTGCTGCCCCGGTAGACCGGCACCAGCGCGTGCAACTGCCCGCGGACGCGGGCCATGTGCTCCTTGCGCTCGTGGATGTCGCGCTCGATCGGACCGCAGACGACCGCCTCCGCCACCTCGGGGTGCACGGCGACCAGGGGAGCGCCGCCGGTGGGCGCGCTGAGCAGCCCCAGGGCGCGCAACTCCTCGCGGCAACGCGCCAGTTCGGCCGGGGATATCCCCAACGCGTCCATGATTGTGAGCTCGTGAAAGGAACCGTGCCGCAGAGCCTGGGTGTAGACGGAAACGCAGGTTGAATCCAGTTCTGTCAACATTGCCCCCGATTTTGAGGATGTCGCGTTTGCTCCCACGCCTTTCCGGTTGTTGCCAGGCAACTATAGGACACTGCTTTCCGCTTGTTGCCAGGTCACAATAGGACACCGGGACATCGTGGCCGGGCGGCCGCGGCGTCCTCATACTCGAATGCGTTGCGGTCCGGGTGATACGGAATACATCCGTCCGCGACAGCTGAAGTGCCACAAGGGGGGAACCGAGCGGGTGCGCAACGACCGGGCGATGTCTGCCCAGATCATTGATGTAGTCAACTTCCTTCCCGAGCGGGTGGTCGCCAACGGCTCACAGGCCGACGGCGACGAGCTCGGGAACGATCCGTTCTTTCGCGGGGTGGCGGAGCGGCGGTTCGCGTCGCCCGACTACACCTCGGCGGAGCTCGGGGCCAGGGCCGTCGAGAAGCTCCTCGGCCGCACCGGGACCGACGCCGCCGACATCGACCTCATTTTGTACAACTGCGTTTTCAACGACACCTTCTGGCCGGGAATCGGCCCCGCCGTGCAGGCCCGCGTGGGCGCCGCCAACGCCGCGATCATGCAGGTCGACACCAGCTGCTGCTCGTGGCTGTCCGGGCTGCGCACGGCCAGCGCCTTCATCGAGTCCGGGCAGTACCGCAACGTCGTGGTGCTCACGGTCACCAACTTCGTCTCCCGGCTTCCGGAGTTCCAGAAGTCACCGCGTTCACGGGTGCTCGGCGACGGCGCCACCGCCACCCTGCTCGCACCGGGTGAGCGCACCATTCTCTCCGCGTACGAACGTTCCCACGGGGAGAACTACGGACTGCTGCGCTTCGAGCCCGACCTGGTGGACGGGGTGTTCCGGGATTACTGGGAGCGCGGCTGCGGACCGATCACGGTCAACTTCACGCGCGAGCGCATCGAGGCGCTGCGCCAGAACGCCATGAGCCTGGTGCCCCAGGCCGTCGGGATCAGTCTCGAAAGGGCCGGCCTCGCCGCCGAGGACGTCTCGATGCTGATCACCCATCAGCCCAACGAGGAGTACCTCGCCGAATGGCGCCGGCGCTGCGGCATCGAACCGCCGCGCGCGCACGACACGCTCGCCAAGTACGGCAATCTGTTCGCCGGTTCGATCCCGGTGACCCTGGCCGACGCCCTGGACAACTCCCTGGTCAAACCCGGTGACGTCCTGGCCCTCGGCACCTTCTCCAACGGTGGGGACATGGTCAGCGCGATGACGCTGCGCTGGTCCGCCGCCCGTGTGTGAGGCGGCCCGCCACCCATTTTCCGGGAAATCCCCGGGCAATCCCTTTGCGTGAATCCGAGCAACCATCCTGACTTCACTGGAGGAGGCGTCATGGCGCCTGGACAGAATTTCGCCGGCGGGCCGGACCGTTCCGACCTCGCCGGGCTCGACCTCATTCGCTGCGAGAACACCGACGCGGACGAGATCTACAAGCTCATGGTCGGCATGACCAAGGAGACGTATTCGCACGAGGAGATATTCGGCTCCTATTCCTCGCTCGGCGAGCACATCAATGTCCCCTACGACGTGGTGTTCGACTACCTCGCCGACATCCATTCCCTGGAGGAATGGTCGTACAGCATGCGCGACCTGCAGCACGTGGGCGGCGGGCTGTACCGGGGCCAGGAGGCCATCCAGCCGGACACCGAGATCTTCATCCGGGTGGACACCATGAAGGGCCCCGAGCACGGCATGGTCCTGTGGCCCTGTGCCTGGGACCAGGGCCACGAGCTGTGGATGCGCTACTACTTCACCGTCATCGACGCCACCCGCACCCTGCGCCGCCCGGGCACCGTGGTGCTGTGGACCAACTGCCGGCACCCGTACTACGACCGCGAGGTCACCGACGTGCCCGAGTACATCGCCGCCGGCCGGGCCCGCACCGACCGATACTGGGTCGGGGACATCTGGCCCCAGTTCGACGCCATCCACAAGGTGGAGATGGCCAACCTCAAGCGCATCCTGGAGCACCGCTTCGCCACCGGCGCCGTCGGGCCGTTCGCCCCCGCCACCTCCCTAGTGACAGGACCGTCCGATGCGACTGGCTGACGCCCTCGTCACCACCCTGCGCGACTGGGACCTCGGTTACGTCTTCGGAGTCAGCGGGGCCAACATCGAGCACCTGCACGACGCGATCCACCGCCTCGGCGGCGATCGCCTGCGGTCGGTCATGGCGCGGCGCGAGGACGGCGCCGCGTTCATGGCCGACGGCCGGGCCCGCGTGCACCGCACGCTCGGCGTGTGCTGCGCCACCTCCGGCGGCGGCATGGTCAACCTGCTGGCCGGGCTCGCCGAGTCGTACGCGGAGTCGGTGCCGGTCCTCGCCCTGATCGGGCAGCCGCCCCGCGTGCTGGAGGGCCGCGGGGCCTTCCAGGACTCCTCCGGCATCGGCCGCACGGTCGACGCGCTCGGCCTGCTGCGGGCGGCCACCAAGCGGGTGGCCAAGATCGAGGACCCGGCCGACTTCTGGCCCGAGCTGCACGCGGCCGCGGTCACGGCCCTCACCGGCCGCCCCGGCCCGGTCGCGCTGTTGCTGCCCCGCGACGTCTACGACCTGTCCGTCGGCCCCCGGCCGGCGGACTGGCCGGTGGACCTGGAGCGGCTGGCGGCACCGGCGGCCGTCGCCCGCGAGGCCGTGCGCCCGCTGTTCGAGGCGCTGCGCACGGCCCGCCGCCCGGCCCTGCTCATCGGGCACGGCGTGCGCCGCAGCGGGGCCGCCGGCGAGGTGACCGCCTTCGCCCGGCGCGCCGGCGTCCCGGTGGTCGCGACGATGGGTGCCCGCGCGGAGTTCCCCAACGACGACCCGCTGTTCCTGGGCGTCGCCGGCGCCACCGGGCACCCCTCGGCGCACGCCTACCTCAAGGAGTCCGACCTCGTCGTGGCGGTCGGCACCGGGCTCGGCGTGATGACGCGCGGCCCGCTCGACCTCGCCTCCGCCCGCCTGGCCGTGGTCAACATCGACCCCGGCGAGGCGGTGCGGGCCACGGACCCGGGCATCGTCGTCGAGGCGGACGCCGGGGCGGCCTTCGCGGCCCTGCTGGCCCTGCTGGAGGCCGAGCCGTTCACCGCGCCCGCGCCCGAGGGCTACGAGCTGCGCCGCTACCGGCCGCGCCCGGCGCCGCCCACCGGGCGGGAGCAGCGCGAGCAGGAGATGCGCACCGCCGGGGACAGCCTGTTGCAGAGCGAGGCCATCGCGCAGCTGGAGGAGTACCTGCCGCGCGGCGGTCACCTCGTGCTCGACGCCGGCAACTGCGCCTCCGCCGCCATCCACCTCTCGCACGTGCCCGAGGCCGCCTCGTCGACCATCGCGCTCGGCATGGGCGGCATGGGCTACAGCATCGCGGCCGCGATCGGCGCCCAGCTCGGCTCGGCCGACGGGACGCGCACGGTGGTGCTGTGCGGCGACGGGGCGTTCCTGATGAACGGCTTCGAGGTGCACACGGCGGTGGCCGAGCGGCTGCCGGTGCTCTACGTCGTCTTCAACAACAACATGCACGGCATGTGCGTCACCCGCCAGCAGACGTTCTTCGACTCCCGCCTGGAGTGCGTGGAGTACCCGGCGCTGGACGTGGCCACGGTGGCGTACGGACTGGGGGGTCCGGACCGGTTGTGGGTCGGCTCGGCCGGTACGGCCGACGAGCTGCGGGGGCTGCTCGCCGACTACCACGACCACCACGCGCACCTGCCGGGCGTTCTCGAACTGCGGCTGCCCGTCGAGGAAGTGCCGCCGTTCGCCGCGTTCCTGCCCGCGGACGAGCCGACGTACGTCGCCGGCCGCCGGGCGGACAGCCGGGTTCTGACCGGCTGACCTGCACCATCACACAGGGGGAGAACACGCACATGGAACAGGACACCCGCCGTGCCCTCGTCGAGGAGGACGCCGCCGGCGCCCCGGTCGTCGCGGGGGCGCCGCCCGCCGCGGCACTGGACGACGCCGTGCGGGCCGGGGCGGTCACCGTCACGCCCGGTGACGCGCGCTACGCCGACCTGATCCGCGGCTACAACCAGCGCTGGGTCTTCAGCCCGGAGTCGGTGCGCGTGGTGCACACCCGGCGCCAGGTGGAGGACGTCGTGCGCGAGGCGTTCGCGGCCGGCAAGAAGGTGGCGGCCCGCAGCGGCGGCCACTGCTACGAAGGCTTCAACACCGACACGAGGATCCTCATCGACCTGTCGGCCATGAACGCCGTGTACTACGACGCGGCGCACCGCGCCTTCGCGATCGAGCCCGGCGCGACGCTGGGCGAGGTCTACAAGGCGCTGTACAAGACGTGGGGCGTCACCCTGCCCGGTGGCGCCTGCCCCTCGGTGGGCATCGGCGGGCACGTCGCCGGCGGCGGGCACGGCCCGCTCTCCCGCCTGTTCGGGGTGACCGTCGACTACCTGCACGCCGTGGAGGTCGTCACCGTCGACGAGGCGGGCGAGGTGCGGACGATCACCGCCACGCGCGAGGACTTCGAGCGGGGCCGCTCCCACGGTGCCCTGTGGTGGGCGCACACCGGCGGGGGCGGCGGCAACTTCGGCGTGGTGACCCGGTACTGGTTCCGTGACCCGGCCGCCAAGGGCTCGGACCCCACCCGGCTGCTGCCCCGGCCGCCGGCCGAGGTCTTCGTCAGCACCCTGTCCTGGCCGTGGGAGAAGGTCACCCGCGAGGACTTCGGCCACCTGGTGCGCAACTACAGCTCCTTCTTCGAGCGGCACGCCGCGGCCGGCTCGCCCTACGCCAGTCTCTACAGCCAGTTCATGCCCACCCCGCGGGCGGCCGGCGGCGCGATCTCGATGATCGCGCAGTTCGACGCGACGCGACCGGACGCCGAGCGGCTGCTGGCGGACTTCTTCGCCGCCGTGGGCGCGAACGTGTCCGTCACGCCCAAGGTGGACCGCCTGCGCCTGCCCTGGCTGCACGCCACCGCCTGGCCGGGCCTGACCGGCCCCAACACGCCCACCTTCCGTTTCAAGGCCAAGTCGGCCTACCAGCACGGCTGCCTGCCCGACGACCAGATCGAGGCGATGTACCGGCACTTCGCGGAGGTGGACTACGCCAACCCCGCCGCCCGGCTGCTGATGATCTCCTTCGGCGGCCGGACCAACACCGTGCGCCGCGACGCCACCGCCTTCGCGCACCGCAACTCGGTGATGGAGATGCACTACGTGACCACCTGGGTCGACGAGGCCGGCGAGGCGGTCCACCTGAAGTGGCTGCGCGACTTCTACGCGGACGTCTACAAGGAGACCGGCGGGGTGCCGCTGTCCAACGGCGTCACCGACGGCTGCTACGTCAACTACCCGGACACCGACCTGGACGACCCGGCGTACAACACCTCCGGGACCCTCGCCCACCGGCTGTACTACGGGGAGAACTACGAGGCCCTGGTCGAGGCCAAGGGCACCTTCGACCCGCACAACGTCTTCCACCACGCCCAGTCGCTTCCGGTGAAGTGAGGCACGGGAATGACCGGTGACTTAAGCCCTCACAAGGAACCTCGCGCCGAACCCCGCGAGGAACACTGGCTGAGGCTGCACCTCAACGAGAACCCCTTCCCGCCGCTGCCCGAGGTGGCCACGGCCCTGGCGGCGGAGCTGACGGCGGTCAACCGCTACCCCGAGTTCACCCCGGACACCCTCACCGGCATGATCGCCGACTGGCTGGGCACCGGCCGCGAGCACGTGGCGGTCGGCAGCGGCTCGGTGGGCATCGCCCGCCAGCTGATCGACCTGTGCACCGAGCCGGGCGACGAAGTGGTCTACGGCTGGCGGTCCTTCGACGCCTACCCGCTGATCACCCGGATGGCCGGCGCCGTGCCCGTCGAGGTACCGCTGACGGCCACGGGCGAGCAGGACCTGCCCGGCATGCTCGCCGCCCTCACGGAACGCACCAGGGTCGTCGTGCTGTGCAACCCGCACAACCCGACCGGCACCCTGGTCGGCCGGGCGGAGCTGGAGGACTTCCTGGCCGCCCTGCCCCGGCGCATCACCCTCGTACTGGACGAGGCGTACCACGAGTTCGCCCGCGACCCGCGCACGCCCGACGGGCTGCGCCTGCTCACGGACCACCCCAACGTGGTGGTGCTGCGCACGTTCTCCAAGGCGTACGGCCTGGCCGCGCTGCGGGTGGGCTACTGCGTGGCCGCGCCCGGGCAGGCCGGGCGGCTGCGGGCGGCGTCCCTGCCGTTCGGCATCAGCCCCCTTGCCCAAGTGGCGGTCGCCGCCTCGCTGCGGGCCGGCAAGCAGCTGGCCGAGCGCGTCGACGCCGTCGTGGCCGAACGCGAGCGGCTGCGCTCCGGCCTCGTCCGCCTGGGCTTCACCGGCCCGGCGAGCCACGGCAACTTCCTGTGGCTGGACGCGGGGCCGCGCACCGAGGCGCTGGCCGCGGCGCTCGCCGCGGCCGGGGTCCTGGTGCGCTTCTACCCCGGCGAGGGGATGCGGCTGACCGTCGGTTCGCGCGAGGCCGACGACCTCGTCCTGAGCACGGCCGGGGCGCTCGCCCCGGCCGTGCCGGCCGGACTCACCCCGTAGGAACCCTGTGGGACCTTCCAAGGAAAGGACACCGATGAGTGAGACGTTTCTGGTAGTGGGCGCCACCGGCAAGACGGGCCGGCGGGTGGCCGCCGCGCTGCGCGAGGGGGGCCGGCAGGTGCGGGCCGCCTCCCGCAGCGCCGAGACCCGCTTCGACTGGCAGGACGAGGCGACGTGGGCACCGGCCCTTGAGGGCGTGCACGGCGTCTACCTGGTGCAGCCGACGCTGCCGAGCCAGGCGCAGCAGCTCGTCCCGCGCTTCGTCGAGCGGGCCGTCGCGGCCGGCGTGCGGCGTCTGGTGCTGCTCTCCGCGCGCGGCATCGACGCGGCGGGCGACGAGAAGCTGCTGATCCCCGAGCGCTCGGTGCGCGAGTCGGGGCTGACGTGGACGATCGTGCGGCCCACCTGGTTCGCCCAGAACTTCAGCGAGGCGGTCTTCCTGCCGCAGATCCTCGAAGGCGTCCTCGCCGCGCCGACCGGGGAGGGCAAAGAGCCCTTCGTGGACGCCGACGACATCGCGGACGTGGCCGTGGCCGCGCTCACCGGCGAGGGCCACGCCGGGCGCACCTACGAGCTGTCCGGGCCCGAGGCGCTGACCTTCGGCGAGGCCGCGGCGCGCATCGGGGCGGCCACCGGCCGTGAGATCCGGTTCGTCGACCTCGACGACGAGGCGTTCCTCAAGAGCGCCACCGAGGCCGGGGTGCCGGCGGAGCACGCCGGCATCCTGCTCGGCCTGCAGACCGCGATCCGCAACGGCTACGACGCGCACCTGAGCACCGGGGTGCGCGACGCGCTGGGCCGCGAACCGCGCAGCTTCGACGCGTACGTGCGCGCGGCCGCCGCCGCGGGCGCGTGGACGCCCCCGGCGAACTGACCGTCCGCACCCATCCGTCGTCCCACTGCAGGCGGGCGGCACCCACGGGTGCCGGCCGCCCGAGGAGTCGTATGAACAGCACCTCGTACACCGGCGTCCGCCCGCTGACCCCCGCGCCGCTGATGGCGATCGCCGACGGCTTCCGTGTGGCGAAAGTCCTCGCGGTGGCCCTGGAATTCGACCTGTTCACGCAAGTGAGCGGCACCGACGGCATCACGCCCGCGGAGCTGGCCGGCCGCGAGGGCCTGCAGGAGCGCCCCGCACGCCTGCTGCTGACGGCCTGCGCCTCGCTCGGGCTGCTGGACAAGCGCGAGGGGCGGTACGTGAACTCGGAGCTGGCGGAGGAGTTCCTGGTCCGCGGCAAGCGCTACTTCTTCGGTGACCTGGTGACCTTCACCGACCGGCGCGAGTACGACGCCTGGGGCAAGCTGGCCGACGCCGTGCGCGGCAACCGACCCGTCACCTGGGACCCGGACACCGCCGAGACGCTGTTCGACCCGGCGGACGAGCAGATGGCCGACCTGTTCCCCAAGGCCCTGCACGCCGGGGCGGTCTTCACCGCCCGCGCCATGGCCCTGTCCCTGGACTTCCACCCCTACCGCACGCTGCTGGACGTCGGCGGCGGCCTGGGCTCGTTCTGCGGCGAGCTGTGCCGCCACTACCCGCACCTGCGCGCCACCGTCTACGACCTGCCGTTCGTCGTCGGCATGGCCGAGAAGCAGCTGGCGCAGACCCCGGTGGCCGACCGCGTCGACGCCATCGGCGGCGACTTCTTCGCCGAGGACCTGCCCCGCGGCTACGACGCCATCCTGCTGACCAACGTCCTGCACGACTGGGACGCCGACCGCTGCGCGACGCTGCTGGCCAAGTGCCACGCGGCGCTCGGCAGCGGCGGCACCGTCATCGTGGGTGAGGCGTTCCTCGACGACGAGGGCACCGGCCCGGTGGCCGGCGCCGTCGCCGGCCTGAACATGCTGGTGGAGACGGCCGACGGCGCCAACCGCAGCCGCGCCGAGTACACCGCGATGCTCACCGCGGCGGGCTTCACCGACATCCGGCGGGCGGGCTTCGTCATGGACGCCCCGCTGGCCAACGGCGCCCTGCTCGCCCGCAAGGCCTGACCTGCGGCCCCTGCGCCCCGCCACCCGGGCGGGGCGCAGGGGTACAGTGAGGCGGCCGGCCCGCGAGCGAAGGAAGACCCGCCCCATGTCCTTGAGCGAACTCGCGGACGTGGGCCCGTTCTTCGCGCTGCCCACCGGCCAGGCACCGCCCGCGGACGACGCTGCGGCGTACCTTCCGCCCGGCCCCGAGGCGCTGCGGCAGCGCATCGCCGTCGTCACCGGCCGGCTCGGCACCCGCGAGGAGCGGGTCGCGGCGTCCCTCGCCTTCCAGGGCCTCGCCGGACGCCTGCTGTCGATCACCCTCGGCTCCCTCGTCCTGACCGGGCGCGCACCCGACCTCGCCGCCGGCGCCCTGCGCTGGCACCCCGCCCTCGGCGCCCCCGACGACCTGTGGTGGGCCGCACCGGCCGCCCCACCCCCGGCGCAGGACGCCGCGGCCGTCCTCCACGAGGTGCTCCTCCCCCTGCACGCCGCCACCCGCTCCCTGACCGGGGTCTCCGCACGGCTGCTGTGGGGCAACGCCGGATCCGCCCTCGCCGGCGCCCTGCGCGTCCTGCACCCCTGGTGCCTGCGGCAGGGCCGCCCGGCCGACGCCGACCGCGCCGTCGCCCTGACCCGCACCCTCCTGGCCGACCCCCTGCTGCACGACACCGGAACCCTGCACCTGCCCGCCGGCGGCCCGGCCTTCGCCCGCACCACCTGCTGCCTGTACTACCGCGTGCCGGGCGGCGGCCTGTGCGGCGACTGCGTCCTGCAGCGGCGCGGGGGCTGACACGGCACGTCAAGCGCGGTTCAGCTGCCGCAGGCGCAGCAGGCGTCACCGCCGGCGACGGGGCTCTTGCCCAGCTGATCGGCGTCGGCCTTGACGACGTAGACCTCCCACGGCTCCTTTCCGGGGCCGGTCACCCACACCTTGTCCTGCAGCGCGTAGCAGCAGGAGGTGTCGTTCTCCTCGAAGGTGGCCAGCCCGGCCTCCTTCAGGTGGGTCGTGGCGGCGTTGACCTGCTCGGTGGAGGCGACCTCGACGCCGAGGTGGTCCAGGCGGGTGTCCTCGCCGCTCTCGCCCTCGATGAGGACGAGCTTGAGCGGGGGCTCGGTGATGGCGAAGTTGGCGTAGCCGTCGCGGCGCTTGGCGGGCTCGGTCCCGAACAGCTTGGAGTAGAAGGCGATCGAGGCTTCGAGGTCGGCGACGCGCAGGGCGAGCTGGACACGGGACATGGCGGTCTCCCATCGGACTTGTTTCGATGCCTGTCGATACAGCCGACCTTGCCGCCAGGATCGACGGCCGTCAATATTGAAGAATGTCGAAACAAGCTGGCCTGCCGGTGCTCGGGCGGGACGAGGTCGCGTGCTGCGCGCCGATGGTCCGCGAGCCGCTCGGCGAGGAGGCCGCGGCCGAGCTGTCGCGGATGTTCAAGGCGCTCTCGGACCCGATCCGGCTGCGGCTGCTGTCCCTGATCGCCTCGTACGAGGGCGGCGAGGCGTGCGTGTGCGACCTCATCGGCCCCTTCGAGGTTTCCCAGCCGACGATCTCCCACCACCTGAAGGTGCTGCGGGAGGCCGGCCTGGTCGGCTCCGAGCGGCGCGGAACCTGGGTGTACTACTGGGTGCTGCCCGAGGCCCTGGCGAAGCTGTCCGCCCTGCTCCAGATCCCTGCCGTGTCCGCGCAGGCTCCCGCGTGAGCGCGCCCGCGCCGTTGACACGGCGGGCTGCGGTCGAGGGGCTGGGTACGGCCGCGCTGGTCGCGGTGGTGGTCGGCTCGGGCATCCAGGCCACCGAACTGACCCACGACGTCGGCACACAGCTGCTGGCCAATTCGCTCGCCACCGTTTTCGGTCTCGGCGCGCTGATCGCCCTGCTCGGCCCGGTATCCGGGGCGCACTTCAATCCCGCGGTCACCCTCGCCGCCTGGTTCACCGGTCGCCGCACCGGTGACGGCCCTGCCCTGCGCGATGTCGCCGCGTACGTGCCCGCCCAGGTCGCCGGGGCGATCGCAGGCGCGGTGCTGGCCGACGCCATGTTCGGCACGCCGCTGGTGCACCTCTCCGCCCACGACCGGTGGGCCGGGCACCTGTGGCTGGCGGAGGCCGTGGCCACCGCCGGGCTGGTCTGGCTCGTCTTCGGCCTGGCCCGCGCCGGCCGCGCACACCTGGCGCCGTTGCTGGTCGCCCCCTACATCGGGGCGGCGTACTGGTTCACCTCCTCCACCAGCTTCGCCAACCCGGCCGTCACGATCGGCCGGGCGTTCACCGACACCTTCGCCGGCATCGCCCCCGTCTCCGTGCCGCCCTTCATCGTCGCCCAGCTGATCGGCGCCGCTGCCGGTCTCGGCCTGGTCGCCGTCTGCTTCGGCCGCCCGGCCGCCGCGGGCGAGGACGAGGACGTCGTCCCCGACGCCGGGCAGCAGCCCGCAGCCCCCACCCGTTCCACCGAAGAAAGCGCCCTCGCCCGATGAGCACCCCTCCCGTCCCCTCCGTGCTGTTCGTCTGCGTGCACAACGCCGGCCGGTCCCAGATGGCCGCCGCCTTCCTCACCCACCTCGGCGGCGACCGGGTCCAGGTCCGCTCGGCCGGATCCGCCCCCGCCGACACGGTGAACCAGGCCGTCGTGGAGGCCATGGCCGAGGTCGGCATCGACATCTCCGCCGAGACTCCGAAGGTCCTCACCACCGAAGCGGTGCAGTCCTCGGACGTGGTGATCACCATGGGCTGCGGAGACGCCTGCCCCTACTTCCCCGGCAAGCGATACCTGGACTGGCAGCTGGAGGACCCGGCCGGGCAGGGCGTCGCGGCCGTCCGGCCGATCCGCGACGAGATCGAGCAGCGCATCCGCGGCCTGCTCGTCGAACTCGGCATCGAGCCGGCGGCGTGAGGGCCGCCGGGGCCGGCGTGCACATCACGCCGCCGCGGCTGTGAGCGGCCTGGACGGGGCGGCCGTCGTCTGCTTACGTTCGTGAACGCAACCGCATGGACGGATGTGCGGACGGCAGGCGACAGTTCGGGGGGATGCGCCATGGCCCGGGCACTGATCATCGGTGGCGGTATCGCCGGCCCCGTCACCGCCATGGCCCTGCAGCGGGCCGGCATCGAGGCGGCCGTCCACGAGGCGTACCCCGCCGGCGCGGACGACGTCGGTGCCTTCCTGGTGCTGTTCGCCAACGGTCTCGCGGCCCTGGCCGCCATCGACGCGGACGCGGTCGTGCGCGAGCACTCCTTCCCGGCCCGCACCGCCGAGTTCCTCGGTGCCGACGGCGCCGCGCTCGGCAGCCGCCCGCTCGCGGGGAGCAACGGCGGGGCGGCGCCGCGCACCCTGTCCCGCTCCGTCCTGCACCGCGTCCTGCGCGAGGAGGCCGCCCGGCGCGGCATCCCCGTCCACCACGGCAAGCGGCTGGTGGACCGGCGCACCGGGCCGGGCGGCACCGTCACCGCCCTCTTCGCCGACGGCACGCGCGCCGAGGGCGACGTGCTCGTCGGCGCCGACGGCATCCACTCGCGCACCCGCACCCTCCTCGACCCCGCCGCCCCCGCGCCCCGCCCCACCGGCCAGACCACCGTCTGCGGCCGCCTGCGGGATGCCGCCCACACGGTGCCGCCGGCCACGTACCGGATGATGTACGGCACGCGCGGCTTCTTCGGCTGCACCACCGCGCCCGACGGCACCACGTACTGGTTCGCCAACGTCCCCGGCACCCCCGCGCCCGGTGCCGGCCCGGCCCACTGGCGGCGCCTGGTGGCCGAGGCGTTCGCCGGCGACGGTACGCCCGCCGCCGCGATGGCCGCCGCCACCGGCGACGACATCGTCGGCACCAGCGCCCACGACCTGCAGCGCACCCCCGTCTGGCACGACCGGCACACGGTCCTGGTCGGCGACGCCGCCCACGCCACCGCCCCCAACGCCGCCCAGGGCGCCTCCCTGGCCATCGAGGACGGCGTCGTCCTCGCCCAGTGCCTGCGCGACCTGGCCGGCGTTCCGCGCGCCTTCGCGGCGTACGAGCGGCTGCGCCGCGCTCGCGCGGAGCGCGTCGTGGCCCTCAGCGCGGCCCTGGCGGCCCGGCTGGCCGGGGCCGCGGACGAGAACACCCCGCAGCGCAGCGGTGACGGCAGCGCCGACTGGCTCACCGGCTACCGCATCGACTGGGACGCCCGCGTGAGCTGAAGTTGCCGCCGGGCACCACTGCGGCAGACTGGAGCCATGCCGGAGCTGCCGGAGGTCGAAGCCCTCGCCGGGTTCCTCGCCGAGCACCTCACCGGCCGTACGGTCGAGCGCGTGGTGCCCGTGGCGGTGAGCGTGCTCAAGACGTACGACCCGCCGCTCGGCGCCCTCGAAGGGCGCACCGTGGCGGGCGTGCAGCGCTACGGCAAGTTCCTCGGCGTCGCCACCGACGGCGGCCCCCACCTCGTGCTGCACCTCGCCCGCGCCGGGTGGCTGCGCTGGCACGAGCAGGTGCCGGTCGCGCCGCCGCGGCCGGGCCGGGGGCCGCTGGCGCTGCGGCTGTACCTCGCCGGCGGCGCCGGCCTGGACGCCACCGAGGCCGGCACCCAGAAGCGGCTGGCCGCCTACTGCGTGCAGGACCCCCGCGACGTGCCCGGCATCGCCCGCCTCGGCCCGGACCCGCTCACCGAGGACTTCACCGAGCAGGTCTTCGCCGGGCTGCTGCGCGGGGAGCGCCGGCAGATCAAGGGCGTCCTGCGCGACCAGGAGGTGATCGCCGGCATCGGCAACGCCTACTCCGACGAGATCCTGCACGCGGCCCGCATGTCCCCCTTCAAACCGGCCGCGAACCTGACCGAGGAGGAGGTCCGGCAGCTGTACGAGGCGCTGCGCGCCACGCTCGGCGAGGCCGTCGAGCGCTCGCGGGGGCAGGCGGCCGGGGAGCTGAAGGCGGAGAAGAAGAGCGGCCTGCGGGTGCACGGCCGCACCGGCGAGCCGTGCCCGGTGTGCGGGGACACCATCCGCGAGGTCTCCTTCAGCGACTCCTCGCTGCAGTACTGCCCCACGTGCCAGACCGGCGGCAAGCCGCTGGCCGACCGGCGGCTGTCCCGCCTGCTGAAGTGAGCGCGCCTCAGTCGCGCGGAATGCCGCGCTCGTCCGCCTTCGCCAGCTCCGAGTGGCGGTAGGAGTAGCAGAAGTACACCACCAGCCCGATCACGAACCACACCGCGAACCGCACCCACGTCTGCCAGGCGAGGTAGGTGATCAGCCAGATCGACGCGGCCACTCCGATGCCGGGGACGACGGGCACGCCGGGGCAGCGGAAGGAGCGCGGCAGGTCCGGCCGGCGGTACCGCAGCATGATCACCGCGGTGCACACCACGGCGAAGGCCAGCAGGATGCCGATGTTGGTCAGTTCGGCCGCCTCGCCGATGGGCACCAGCCCGGCGATCGCCGCGGAGGCCACGCCCACGATCCACGTCACCCGCGTGGGCACGTGGCGCCGGGGATGGGTGTGGGCGAACCACTTCGGCAGCAGCCCGTCGCGCGACATGGCGAACCACACCCGGGTCACGCCCAGCATGAACGTGAACATCACGGTGAGGATGCCGATGATGGCCCCGACCGCGATGACGTCCGCGATGCCGTGCAGGCCCACCGACTTGAAGGCCGTGGAGAAGCCGCTCGCCTTGTCGATGTCCTTGTAGTTCTGCATGCCCGTCAGCACCAGGCAGGCCAGGACGTACAGCACCATCGAGATCGCCAGCGAGAGCATGATCGCCTTGGGCATGTGCCGCTGTGCGTCCTTCGACTCCTCAGCGGCCGTGGACATCGCGTCGTAGCCGAAGACCGCGAAGAAGACCGTGGCCGCGCCCGTGAACGCACCGCTGACGCCGAAAGGGAAGAAGGGGGAGTAGTTGGCGGTGTTGATGTGGAAGAAGCCCACGCCGATCACCAGCAGCACTACCAGGACCTTCAGGCCCACCACGATCGTCTCGAAGCGGGCCGCGTTCTTCATGCCCATGGTCAGCAGATAGGCGATCAGCAGGCACAGCACCGCCGCGAACAGGTCCACCCGGTGTCCCGGCCCGGTGCCCGGTGCGCCCAGCATCCAGCGCGGCAGCTCCGCGCCCACCTCCCCGAGCAGGAAGTTGATGTAGCCGGAGATGCCGATGGCCACCACCGCCACGATCGCGGTGTACTCCAGCAGCAGGTCCCAGCCGATGAACCAGCCGCCCAGCTCGCCCAGCACCGCGTAACCGTAGGTGTAGGCCGACCCCGCTCTCGGGATCAGCCCGGCGAACTCCGCGTACGAGAACGCCGCCGCGGCACTGGCGACGCCGGCGATCAGGAAGGACACCAGCACCGCCGGGCCCGCCACGCCGTTGGCGATCGTCCCCGCCAGGCTGAAGATGCCCGCGCCGATGATGCCGCCGACGCCGATCGCGGTCAGCTGCCACAGCCCCAGGGTGCGGGTCAGCCGCTCGCCGTGCGCCTCGGTCTCCTCCGCCTCCTCGATCGTCTCGATCGGCTTGCGGCGCCAGACGCCCTGCCCCGTCCCGAGCCCGGCCATGGCGTGTCCTCTCGTGGGCCTGCGGGCGGCTCGCCCTTGGGTGGTCTACGGGTGGTTTGCGGATGATTTGCCGGTGGATGGCCCCATCATGGCCGAGCGGGCGCGGCGACGGAAGACGCCGCGCCCCGTACAGGTGCCGGGCGTCAGCGAACAGCGGGCGGCCCGTCCTGCCCGCCCGTGCCCCAGGCCGAGGGCCGCGGGCCGACGGTGAAGTCCAGCCGGGCCCCGCGGCGCAGGTCCGCGGTCCTCACGTACGTACGGCCGTACGGCTTGCCGTCCAGGCGCACCGAACGCACGTACCGGTCGGTGCGCGAGGTGCCCGGCGCGCTCACCGCGATGCGGCCCCCGGGGTACCAGCGCCTGTCCAGGCGCAGCTCCACGCGGTCGAAGACGGGGGTGCTCAGCCCCCACACGTCCGTCCCCGGCTGCACCGGGTACACCCCGATCGACGACAGCACCATCCACGCCGACATGGTGCCGAGGTCGTCGTTGCCGGTCATGCCGTCGGGGGTGTCGGTGAACAGCGTCAGCGCCGCGTGCACCACGTCCGTGGTCTTCCACGGCCGGCCGGTGGACAGGTAGGTGTACGGGGCGATGAGGTCCGGCTCGTTCTGCGGGTTGTATTTGTCGGCGTTGTAGTAGTCGTACGGGCCGTGGACCCACACCTCGCGCGCGGTGCGGGCCGGGTCGGCCAGCAGCCGGTCGTAGGCGAAGAAGGAGTCCAGCCGCCGGTCGGTGGCGTCCCGGCCGCCGATCAGGCGCACCAGCCCGGGCGGGTCCTGCGGCACCAGCCACTGGTACTGCCAGGCCGTGCCCTCGTGGAAGCCCGGGCTGCGGGCCGGGTCGGCGGGCCCCGTGAAGGCGCCGTCGTCGTCGCGCGGCCGGAAGAAGCCGGTCTGCGGGTCGTGGATGCTGCGGTAGGCGCGCGAGCGGTCGGCGTAGCGGTCGGCGTCCGCCCGGTGCCCGAGCGCGCGGGCCATCGTCGCCAGGGCGCCGTCGGCCAGGGCGTACTCCAGCGTGGCCGAGGCGCCCTCGTGGAAGTCGGAGTCGCCCGGCTTGGCCCGGGGCCTCTCCGGCAGGTAGGGCACGTAACCGTCGCGGATGTACTCGCTGTTGCCCTCCCGGCCGACCGCCGGCGAGGCGGCCGGGGGCACGCCGTCGGCGTTCTTCTTCAGCACCCGGTACGCCTCCTCCTCGTGGCCGGTGAGCAGCCCGTGGTGGAAGGCGTTGGTGAGGTAGGGGGTGACCGGGTCACCGGTCATGATGTTCGTCTCGACCGTGCCGTACCCCCACTTGGGCAGCCAGCCGCCCTCGGCGTCCACGCGCAGCACCGACAGCGCCATGTCCCGCGCCTCGCGGGGCGCGAGGAGGGCCAGCAGCTGGGCCTGGGTGCGGTAGGTGTCCCACAGCGACCAGTTCTGGTAGTAGGTGAAGCCCCGGGCGCGGTGGACGCGCTGGTCCCAGCCCCGGTACCGGCCGTCGGCGTCGCTGCCGACGTTGGGCGAGAGGAACGAGCGGTACAGCGAGGAGTAGAAGGTGCGCCGCAGTGCGGTGCTCCCGCCGGTGACCCGTACGTCGCCCAGCCGCCGCTCCCAGGCCGCCCGGGCCGCCGCGGCCGTCCGGTCGAAGCCGTCCTGCTCGGCGCGCAGGTTGCGCTCGGCGCCGGCCGCGTCCACGTAGCTGACGGCGGTGGTCGCCTCCACGTCGCGGTCGCGGGTGGCGTCGAAGCGCACCCAGGCGCCGTTGCGCGCCGTCGAGGACGAGGAGCGGGAGCCGGCGCTGACGTGGTCGCCGTTCCACGTGCCGTACGAGGCGAAGGGCCGGTCGAAGCGGGTGAGGGTGTACAGGGTGTACGGGCGGGTATCCTGGCAGAAGCCGCGGCCGGTGATGGTGGTGCGCACCGTGCGCTCGTCGACGACCTCGACCGTGCTGGAGACCGTGCGGTGCAGCGCCTGACCGGCGTTGAACAGCACGTTGGCCTTGCCGGTGGCAGGAAAGGTGTAGCGCTGCCGCCCGGTGCGCGCGGTCGCGGTCAGCTCGGCGGTGATGCCGCCGTAGGAGCCCAGGCGGACCCGGTAGTAGCCGGGGCGGGCGCTCTCGTCGCGGTGGCTGAAGGACGCGGCGTAGCGCGCGTTGTCGGTGCTGGTGACCTCGCCCGTGGTGGGCAGCACCGGCAGGTCCCCGCCGATGCGGCAGCCGACCCCGGACAGGTGCACGGTGCTGAAGCCGCGGATGCGCTCGTGCCGGTAGTCGTACCCGGTGGCGTGCCCGGTGTCCGGGGACAGCTGCACCATGCCGAAGGGCACGGCGGCGCCGGGGAAGGTGTTCCCCTCGTTCTGCGTGCCGATGAAGGGGTTGACCAGGGCGGTGAGCGGCTCGGCCGGCCGGGCCGCGGGCGGCGCGAGGCCGGCGGTGCCGAGGACCGCGACGAGGGCGAGCGCGGCCGCGCCGGCGCGGCGCGGCAGTGGACGAACGGCCGGTCTCATGCGACCACGACCCTCCAGCCGACTTCGGTGACAGCGCAGAGGCTGGCCGGGGCCGTAAGGGGAGTCAAGGATGCGCCGCTCGGTGGGCGTGGTGTTCCGGTCACCAGGAGGGACGTACAGGGGCGCCGCGGAATGACAATATGCGGCGCCCGCTGAGTCCTCGTCAGGCCGCAGGCCCCGTCAGGCCGCCGCGGAACCGCCGAGGCCGGCGTGCGCGCCGGGCGCCGGGGCGAGGGGGCGCGGGCTGCCGCCGACCGTCCGCAGCCGGGCCTTGGCCTCGGCGGCGTAGACGTCCACGTACTCCTGCTCCGACAGCTTCCAGATGGCGTACATGATCTCGTCGGTGACGGCCCGCAGGACCGCGCGCTCGTCCTGCAGCCCGGCGTAGCGGGAGAAGTCCAGCGGCCGGCCGAAGCGGATGGTGATGGGCACCCGGCGCGGCAGCAGCCGCCCGGCCGGCTGCGCCTCGAACGTACCGATCATCGCGCAGGGCACGACCGGGACGCCGGCCTGCAGTGCCATGGCGGCGACCCCCACCTTGCCCTTGTACAGGCGCCCGTCGTGCGAGCGCGTGCCCTCCGGGTAGATGCCCAGCAGGCCGCCGCCCTTCAGCACCCCGAGCGCGGTGTCCACCGCGGCCTGGGCCGCTTCCTTGCCCGAGCGGTCCACGGGAATGCCGCCGACCCCGCGGAAGAAGGCCGCGATCAGCCGGCCCTTGAGGCCGCTGCCGGTGAAGTACTCCTGCTTCGCCAGGAAGGTGATCCGGCGCCTGACCATCACCGGCATCATGAAGTGGTCCGAGAAGGACAGGTGATTGCCGGCGATGATGGCCGCGCCCTCCTCCGGCAGGTGTTCCAGCCCCTCGACCCTGGGCCGGAACACCCACCGCAGCAGCGGTATCAGAACAACCGTCTTGAACAGGTGATAGAACACGTCGTGGCCCCTTTCCCCGGGCTTCCCGAGCGACCTGCCCCCGCGCCGAGGCACGGTAGTGGGCAGGCGGGATCATGGGGAGAGTGACTATTCGGCCACGCTCAGTGAAGCCCCGGTAAAGGACGGCAAGGGACGGCAAAAACGCCCCCGTTCACCGGGCCGCAACCTCAGCCGCGCACCCTCAGCCGCGCGGCGTCACCGACGCGAGCACCTGCGGCAGCGGGTACCAGTCGGCCGTGGCGAAGCTCGCGTGCGCGCGGGCCAGCAGCGCCACGCGCTCGCGGGCCTGCGTCTCGGTGGGGCGGGTGCCGTCGATGGCGGGGGCGACCTTGTGGGCGTCGGTCATGACCAGCAGGTAGTGGTTCCGGTCGT
Organism: Streptomyces luteosporeus; assembly: GCF_039532865.1. NCBI lineage: Bacteria > Bacillati > Actinomycetota > Actinomycetes > Kitasatosporales > Streptomycetaceae > Streptomyces > Streptomyces luteosporeus. Next base: position 117,787 of record NZ_BAAASL010000012.1, on the reverse strand, counting down.
ACCAGGCGGTGTCGATGCCGCCGCCCGTGTACGCGCCGGCGTCGCCGTCGAACAGGACGAACCACGGGCGCAGCGAGGCGTCGGCGTACCGGGTGCGCGGGTCGCCCGCGGCGGCGCCGTGGACGGCCGGGAAGGCGGCGGCCTGCCCGAGGCGGCCGGCGGCGGCCAGGTCGCGCAGATGCGTGGCGTACTCGCGGTCGGTCCACAGCCGGTCGGCCGGGTTCTTCTCCTCGACCGTGCCGGGGATGAGTTCGACGACGAACCGGCCCTGCAGCGCCGCCCGTGAGGGCCAGCCGCCGGCGCGCACGGCCGCATCGAGGTCCGCGTGGCCGCCGGCCAGATCCGCGGGCCGGTACAGGGCGTCGCCCAGGGCCGACGTCAGCAGGGCGTCGAGTGCGGCGGGCCCGCGGCCGCTGTTGGCATTGAACCCGTCCTTCATCTCGACCTTCAGCAGCACCGGCCGGTGCCCGGGGTGGGCGTCGTGCCAGGCGCGGATGTCGGCGAGGCAGCCGGCGAGCGGCTGGTTGCGGCTCTTGGTGCGCAGCTCGGCGGGCGAGTGGGCGTTCTCGCAGTTGTTGTCGTTGGCCACGGGGTTGGCGTGCGAGACGCGGAAGGCGCGGCCGCCGAAGCCGTTGCTCCACACGTCGAGCTCGAGCAGCCCGGCCCCGGAGTCCAGGGCGTCGGCGAAGTAGGGGTACTTGGCCCGGTCGTAGGCGTTGTGCACGCCGACCGCGGTCGTCGTGTCGTACGCCGCCTGGACCGTCCTGCCCGCTGCCGCCCCGCCCGCTGCCGCCGGTGCGGCGGCCGTGCCGCCCAGGACCGCCGCCGTCGCGGCCGCCGTGATCGCCGTGCGTATGTGCATGGTGGTTCGCATGTCCCCCGCCGTTGTCGCGCTTTCCGCTGTGATGGACGAGTCAGCAGCGTACGGGAGGGGGCGATGTGACGGGGCGACAGGTTTGGTGACGCGTTCATGAACGTCAGCGGACGAGGCCGCTCACAACCGCAGGGCCCGGGCCAGGTACGGCGCGGTGGCACTGCCGGTCGCCCGGGCCACCTCGTGGGGCGGGCCGGCGGCGACGATGCGGCCGCCCTCGGCGCCACCGCCCGGGCCGAGGTCGACGACGTGGTCGGCGCCCGCGGCCACGGTCATGTCGTGCTCGACGACCACGACCGTGTTGCCCGCGTCGACCAGGCCGTGCAGCTGGCGCAGCAGCACCTCCGTGTCGGCCGGGTGCAGCCCCGTCGTGGGCTCGTCGAGGACGTACAGGGTGTGGCCGCGGTGGCTGCGCTGCAGCTCGGCGGCGAGCTTGATGCGCTGTGCCTCGCCGCCGGAGAGCTCGGTCGCCGGCTGGCCCAGGCGCAGGTAGCCCAGGCCCACCTCCTTGAGGGTGCGCAGGGACCGCAGCGCCGCGGGCACGTCGGCGAGGAAGTCGGCGGCCGCGTCCACGGTCATGGCCAGCACGTCGGCGATGCTCGCGCCGCGGTAGGTGACCTCCAGCGTCCCGGGGTTGTAGCGCGCCCCGCCGCAGGCGGCGCAGGGGGCGTACGTGCCGGGCAGGAAGAGCAGCTCGACGGCGACGAAGCCCTCGCCCTGGCACTCCTCGCAGCGCCCGCCGGCGACGTTGAAGGAGAAGCGGCCGGCGCCGTAGCCGCGGGCACGGGCCTCGTCGGTGGCCGCGAAGAGCTTGCGCACGGCGTCGAAGAGGCCGGTGTAGGTGGCGAGGTTGGAGCGCGGGGTGCGGCCGATGGGCTTCTGGTCGACCGTCACCAGCCGGTCGACGGCCTCCAGTCCCTCGGCCTCGCCGAGCGGCTCGCCGCCGTCGAGGTGGGCGGCGACGGTCCCGGCGAGGGCCTGGCCGACGAGGGTGGACTTCCCCGAGCCCGAGACGCCGGTGACGGCCGTGAAGACGCCGAGGGGGAAGCCGGCGTCCACGTCGCGCAGGTTGTGCCGGTTCACGCCGCGCAGCCGCAGCAGGCCCGAGGGGGTGCGGGGGCTGCGCGCGGGCGGTCGCTGCCGCCCGTCGGGGAAGAGGTAGCGGCGCGTGGCCGACGCCTCGACGTTCGCGAGGGCTTCGACGGGGCCGCTGTGGAGCACCTGCCCGCCGTGTTCGCCGGCCCGGGGGCCGACGTCGACGATCCAGTCGGCGCGGCGCACCACGTCCATGCGGTGCTCGACCACGAAGAGCGAGTTGCCGGCGGCCTTGAGCCGCTCCAGCATCGCCAGCAGCGCCTCGCCGTCCGCCGGGTGCAGGCCGGCGGACGGCTCGTCGAGGACGTACACCACGCCGAACAGGCCCGAGCGCAGCTGGGTGGCCAGCCGCAGCCGCTGCAGCTCGCCCGCGGACAGCGTGGGGGTGGGGCGGTCGGTGGCCAGGTAGCCCAGGCCCAGGTCGGTGAGGATCCCGATGCGGGCGAGGAGGTCCCCGGCGAGTGCCGCGGCGGCCGATTCACCCGTGCACGCCGGGCGCAGCACCTCGGCCAGCGCGGTCAGCGGCAGGGCGGCGAGCGTGGCGATGTCGTGCCCGGCGAAGGTGACGGCCAGCGCCTCGGGCCGCAGCCGGCGCCCCGCGCACACCGGGCAGTCGGCGCTGACCAGGTGGCGCTCGGCCCGCGCGCGCAGCGTGGCGCTCTTGGAGTCGGCGAAGGTGTGCAGCACGTAGCGGCGGGCGCTCATGTAGGTGCCCTTGTAGGGGCGTTGGATGCGGTCGGCCTCGCGCACGGGGTGGACGGTGACCACCGGCTGCTCGTCGGTGAACAGGATCCAGTCGCGGTCGGCCTGCGGCAGCTCGCGCCAGGGCCGGTCGACGTCGTACCCGAGGGTGTCGAGGATGTCGCGCAGGTTCTTGCCCTGCCAGGCGCCGGGCCAGGCGGCGACGGCGCCCTCGCGGATGGTGAGCGAGGGGTCGGGCACCAGCGACTCCTCGGTGACCCGGTGGACGCGGCCCAGGCCCTGGCACTCGGGGCAGGCGCCGGCCGCGGTGTTGGGCGAGAAGGCGTCGGAGTCCAGGCGGGGCGCGCCCTGAGGGTAGGTGCCGGCGCGGGAGAAGAGCATGCGCAGCGAGTTGGACAGGGTGGTGACCGTGCCCACGGAGGAGCGCGAGGTGGGGGCGGAGCGGCGCTGTTCCAGGGCGACGGCGGGCGGCAGGCCGGTGATCTCCTCGACCCTGGGGGCGCCGACCTGGTGGATGAGCCGGCGCGCGTAGGGGGCGACGGACTCGAAGTAGCGGCGCTGGGCCTCGGCGTAGAGCGTGCCGAAGGCGAGGGAGGACTTCCCCGAGCCGGAGACGCCGGTGAAGACGACGAGGGCGTCGCGGGGGATGTCGACGTCGACGTGCTTGAGGTTGTGTTCGGCGGCGCCGCGGACGCGGACGTACGGGTCGTGGGGGGCGTACGGGTCGTGGGGGTCAAGGCGGTCGTGCACGCGAGCGAGTCTAGGCGCCGCTCCCCCGCCTCCCCGGGAGGGTGAACCGCTACCGACACGCTGACGCGGCCGGGCATCCTGCGCCAGGATGCCCCAGGCAACCTCTGTCACAGCGAACGTCTCACAGCGAACGTCGACGACGACCTTTTCGACGGGATGGCCCATGACCGACACCGATGCCCAGGCGCGCGCGGCCCCCGGCGCCGACCCCCTGCGCCGGATCGCCGCGGCGATCGAGCGGGAACGGGACGCCTCGTCCCGTACCTGCCGGACGTGCGGCGGGCCGGCGCTGGTGGTGGTCGGCGAGGAACCGGCGGGCAGCGGCCCGCCGGTCGTCAGCGCCCGGAAGGCGTGCGCGCGGCGGGACTGCCCCCGTCCGTGACCCCGGACCCGTCCGTGAGGGCGGGCTCGGCCGTAACGGCGGACCCGTCCGTGACGGCGGCCGCCGCCGTGCGGGCGGTCCAGCGCTGCTCGACCCGCGCCAGACGCCAGTAGGCCAGTGCCGCGGCCCACACCACGACGAACAGCCCGACGATGACGAAGCCGACGTTGTCGAGGTTCAGCCCGGCGATCCAGCCGCTGACGGGATCGTCCAGGCCGAGCTTCTCGTGCAGGACGCCCACCAGCTCGATGGTGCCGATGAGGAAGGCGACGGCGATGGACAGGCCGGTGATGGTGAGGTTGTAGTAGACCTTGCGCACCGGGTTGGAGAACGCCCACTGGTAGGCGAAGTTCATGAACGTGCCGTCGAGGGTGTCGAAGAGGCTCATGCCGGCCGCGAACAGCAGCGGCAGGCACAGGATCGCGTACCACGGCAGCCCGGCCGCGGCGCCGCTGCCCGCCATCACCATCAGCGTGACCTCGGTGGCGGTGTCGAAGCCGAGGCCGAAGAGGAAGCCGAGGGGGTACATCTGGCCGGGGCGGCTGACCGAGCGGGTGAAGCGGCCCAGCAGCCGGTTCATGAAGCCGCGCGAGTCCAGCTGCTTCTCCAGCTCGCCCTCGTCGTAGCGGCCCTCGCGCATGGCGCGGAAGACGCGCAGGATGCCGGCGAGGGCGACGAGGTTGAGGATGGCGATGAGGTAGAGGAAGCCGCCGGAGACGGAGGTGCCGACGATTCCGAGCACCTGGTGGGTGGTGGAGTCCTCGTCCATCAGCGTGCCGGCCAGGTGCGTGCCGCCGGCCACCAGCAGGGCCATCACGACGACGACGCTGGAGTGGCCGAGGGCGAACCAGAAGCCGACCGAGACCGGGCGCTTGCCGTCGGCCATGAGCTTGCGGGTGGTGTTGTCGATGGCGGCGATGTGGTCGGCGTCGAAGGCGTGCCGCATGCCGAGGGTGTAGGCGGTGATGCCGAGGCCGACGCCGTAGACCTTGGAGTCGACGGTGTAGTGCTGCGGCACGACCAGCAGGTAGAGCACGCCGAAGGCGACGACGTGGAGGGCGGCGATGACGGCCAGCAGGCCGGCGGTGCGCACGGTGTCCTCGCGCCGCCAGCGGAAGGCCGGCGGCCCGGTGGGTATGCCGGTGGGTATGTCGGCGGGAAGGGATGTGTTGGTGGACATCTCGGGTTGAACGCTCCAGCACCTCGTGGATCACTTCGAGATGCCGTGGCCGGTCTCCTGGCTGACGGGTGCGCACGCGACCGCCCCGCCTTCCCAGGCCGCCGGATGCGGCCCAGTGGCTTCCGTGCGCCGGACGGGCCGGCGTGCGGGGTGGGGACGGTCACTCCCCGATCACAGTGGCGAGGGCCGCTCCGGAATGGGCCCCGAAGGGCCGGCACCGGTCTTCCCGAACACCACGGCCCCGACACCCTAACCTCCCGGCGGGCCTCATGGTCGCCCGGCCGTGCGTCATCCGCCGGAGGCCATCCCTCCGCTACCGCGCGGGTGATGGACGCCACCCCGGGCCCGGTGCTACGAGTGCAGGCAACGACCGGAAGGGGCTGACCGCCATGGCAGATTCGGCAGCGGGGACGGGGCAGGACCCGGGCGGCAGTGCTCCGGAGGTGCCCGGGCAGCGGACGGTGTTCGTGCGCCGCATCGGGCTGTTCCAGGCCACGGCCATCAACATGAGCCAGATGTGCGGGATAGGCCCCTTCGTCACCATTCCCCTCATGGTCGCCTCGTTCGGCGGCCCGCACGCCGTCATCGGCTTCGTCGCGGGGGCGGTGCTGGCGCTGGCGGACGGGCTGGTGTGGGCCGAGCTGGGCGCGGCGATGCCCGGCGCGGGCGGCAGTTACGTCTATCTGCGGCAGGCGTTCCAGTACCGCACCGGCAAGCTGATGCCGTTTTTGTTCGTGTGGACGGCGATGCTCTTCATCCCGCTCGCCATGGCCACGGGCGTGATCGGGTTCGTGCAGTACCTGGGCTATCTGTGGCCCGGCATGACGCAGACGCAGGGCGACGTGACGGGCCTGGCCATGGTGGCGCTGGTCGTCGCGCTGCTGTGGCGGCGGGTGGAGTCCATCGCGCGCATCACCGCCGTCCTGTGGGGCGTGATGATCGCGTCGGTGTCCCTGGTCATCGTCGCCGCCTTCACCCACTTCAGCCCGGAGCGGGCCTTCACCTACCCGGCGGGCGCCTTCGACGTGACGAGCCATCAGTTCTGGCTGGGCTTCGCCGCGGGGCTGACCATCGGCATCTACGACTACGGCGGCTACAGCACCGTCGCCTACATGGGCGCCGAGATCAAGGACCCCGGGCGCACCATGCCCAGGGCCATCGTGAACTCCATCCTGGGCATCATGGCCATCTACCTCCTGCTGCAGATCGGCACCCTGGGCGTCGTCGACTGGCGGGAGATGCTCGACCCCTCCTCCACCGCCTCCTCCTCGGTCGCCTCGGCCGTCATGGAGAAGACCTGGGGCAAGGCGGCGGCCGATGTCGTCACCGTGCTGATCCTCGTCACGGCCTTCGCGTCGGTCTTCACCGGACTCCTGGGCGGCTCGCGCATCCCCTTCGACGCGGCGCGGGAGAAGGTCTTCTTCCGCCGCTTCGGCGTCCTGCACCCCCGCCACCGCTTCCCGGGGTTGTCCCTGGCGACGATGGGGGTCATCAGCGCCCTGGGGTTCCTGATCGGCCGTCACACCGACCTCGCCACGATCATCCAGCTGCTGATGGCCGTGATGGTGATCCTCCAGGCGCTCTCCCAGGTGATCGCCGCGACCGTGCTGCGCCGCCGCCAGCCGGACCTGCCGCGCCCGTACCGCATGTGGCTCTATCCGCTGCCGAGCCTGGTCGCGCTGGCGGGCTGGCTCGTCATCTACGGCTTCGCGGACCGCAGTTCGCCGGGCCGGCATCCCATCGAGTGGTCGCTGGCCTGGGTCGGGGCGGGCTGCGTGGCCTTCGTGCTCTGGGCGGCGTACGAGCGGCAGTGGCCCTTCGGGCCGCGGGAGATCAATGAGGAGTACCTCCCGCGGCGGGCCGCCGGCACCGGCGGCGAGGCGGAGGGCGAGGAGGGATCCGTGACCACCGCGCCCGCCTGACGCTCCGTCGGCCCGGCGTCCCGGCCGGACCCCTGCGGGCGCCCGCACTTTCGTGGGGGCCGGCCGAACGGTGATAAAACGGCACCCATGCCCGTGACCACGTCCCCGCCCCCGTCCACCCCCGCCGCCACGCCGCGCAGGCTGCTCTGGCACCGCCTGATATTCGGGCTCTGGTACCGGCCCGTCGAGGTCCTCGACGAGTCCCGGGACCGGAGCGTGTGGGGAGCGGCCGCCTTCCTGTCGCTGCTGTGCGGGGCGATGGGCACGCTGGCCGTGGACTCCTTCTGGGGGCAGTGGGGGGTGAGCCCGGTGCTGGCGCTGGAGGCGCTGGCCATCGGGTCGGTGGTGATGATGCTGGCCAGCTTCCTGCTGGGCGCGGCCACCCACGCGATCGCCCGCCGCCTGGGTGGCAACGGGCGGTTCGGGCCCACGACGAGCCTGTTCGTCGTCCTGTTCTGGGCGAGCGACCTGCCCCGGCTCGCGCTCGACACCTGGCTGCCGGCCGGCTCCGTCCCGGTGCGGGCCGCGGCTTCGGTGACGGCGGCCTTCGGCAGCGCGCTCGCCGTTCTGCTGATCCGCGGCCAGCACCACCTGCCGACCCGCAAGGCGGTGGCGGCCGTGAGCATCCAGATGCTGGCGGCCGTGGCCCTGCTGAAGTTCCCGCCCGGCAGCGGCTGATCCCGGCGGGCGTCCGCACACGGCCCGCGGGGAGGACGACGAAGGCCCGCCCGGTGCGACGGGGGATGCACACCGGGCGGGCTCGAGAACAGTTCTACCTCATCAAGGATGGGCCATGCATCAAAAACCTGTTCGTTTCTGCGCCGACCAGCGCACGGGGAGCGATTTCAGGCCACGCGCCCTGAGGCTCTCACGGCGGACCGGCGGCGCTTTCGGAAGGTCGAGTTCCAGGTCTTCCAGCCGCTCGAAGAGCACCGCAAGGGCCGTCTCCGTCTCCATCCGGGCCAGCGCGGCGCCCAGACAGTGGTGGATCCCGTGCCCCAGCCCCAGCTGCCCGGAATGCTCCCGCCGCAGGTCAAGACGGTCGGGATCGGGGAACTGGCGGGCGTCGCGATTGGCCGAGGCCAAGGAGAGCAGGACGGTCTCGCCCTTCGGCACCACCACCCCGCCGATGGTGACGTCCTGCAGCGGGAAGCGCCGGATGGCCAGCGGAACCGGCCCGTCCCAGCGCATGAACTCCTCCACGGCCGTCGCCAGGACGTCCGGATCCGATCGCACCTCCCGCAGCAGTACGGGGTGCTCGAGCAGGGCGAGCACCGCGTTGGCGATGAGGTGGACGGTGTTCTCGTAACCGGCGAAGAGCAGGAGGAAGACCAGCGAGGTCAGCTCGTCCGGCGACAGGACGTCCCCGCCGTCGCGCACCGCGATCAGGTCGGAGAGCAGGTCGTCGCCCGGCTCGGCCCGCTTGCCCTCGATCAGGGCGGCCACGAAGCGCATCAGGCTCCCCACCGCCTCCTTCGCCCGGTGCGGCTGCCCCGGGTCGGGGGCGATCAGGGCGTCGGTCCACTCGCGGAAGTCCCGCCGGTCGCGCTGCGGCACCCCGAGCAGGTCGCAGATGACGGCGATGGGCAGCGGACCGGCGTACGCCGCCATCAGGTCCGCGCGGCCGTCCGCCGCGACGGCGTCCAACAGGTCGCCGGCCAGCCGGCGCACCGGGGCCCGCAGCGCCTCCACGCGGGCGGGCGTGAACGCCTTGACCACCAGGCGGCGCAGCCTGGTGTGGTCCGGCGGGTCCATGTTGAGCAGGTTGGCGTCCAGGGCCGGGGGCAGGGACAGACCGCTGTAGGAGCCGGGCAGCGCGTTGCGCCTGTCCAGGGAGAGCCGAGGGTCCGCGAGCGCCCGCCGCACGTCGTCGTAGCGGGTCACCAGCCAGGCCGGCCGCCCGTCGGGGCCGGTCATGCGGTGCACGGGCGCCGCCTCGCGGAGCGCGGCGTACGTCCCGTAGGGGTCGGCCAGCAGGGCCGCGACGTCGACGGACTGCACGGTGGGTCCGGCGGCGTGCTCGGCGGTGGGCTCGACGGTGGGTTCAGCGGCGGGCTCGGCGGTGGACTCGTCAGTAGGCTGCATGACAACCGACTCTAGGGGCCCCGGATCCAAGGGCCCCGGACGGTGGCCCCTTGCGGGGAGCGGAAGGGGAGGGCGCCCACCGGCCGTGCCGGGTCCGTGCGGATCGGCGATCCGCGCGGACCCGGCACCGGCCTGTGAGGCGGGGCGGCCGTGACCCCCGTCCATGGCCGCCCCGTCCACGGGCCGCGCGCCGTCAACCGCGGCGCGCGGCACTGATCTCCCGTAGTTCGGTGAGCACCGCGTCGACCAGCGGAGCGTGGTACACGTCCGCGACGCGGGCCAGGTGTTCGTGCTCCTCCGCGGGGTCGGAGCTGACGGTGACCACCACGTTGTCGGCGTGGGGCACCGCCACGTGGCCCACGGCCTGGTTGCCCAGGCCCCGGCGCAGGGCCGCGGCCTCCACCACGGCCGCGAGCGCGTGCCCGTCCAGGCCGGCCGACCGGGCCCGTTCCCGGGCCAGTTCGACGGTGAGCGGCTCCACGTGGCGGCGCACCCCGCGCTGGATGTCGCGGATCTCCGCCATCTGCCGGTTGGCCCGCCACTCCAGGTCGGCGAAGGGCCAGCGGGCCGTCCAGCGGGCCCAGCCGCCCTCCTCGATCGTCACCTCCGGGGCGTGCGCGGTCACCTCCCGCCACAGCGGCTCCAGCCGGCGCAGCCGCCGCCAGGCGGCCGCCCGCGGGCCGACGGCCGGCAGCGAGAAGCCGAGCAGGACGAGCAGCGCGGCCACCGAAGCGCTCATCGGGGCCACTCCGTTGGAGAGCCAGTACGCGTCCCGGCCGGCCCAGGTCAGCGCGAAGCCGGCCAGCTTGCAGGCGCAGTACGCAAGGCCCAGCCAGCAGCCGGCCGACAGCGTGCGCAGCCCCTTGGAGAGCCAGGAGCGGCCCAGCTGGGCGGCGTAGCGGGGGCACAGGGTGCCCAGCCCGGCCAGGCTGGTGCCGAAGATGGCCAGGTACAGCGCCAGGAAGGCGACCACGCCCGGTGCGTCGGCGTACGCGGTGCTGAAGTCCCTGGGGTGCTCGACCGCGTCGGGGCGCCCGACGGCGAAGCAGACGATCGCCGCCGTCCAGGCGAGCGCCACCGCCGCCACCGCGTACCGGGAACGGGTGGCCGCGCGGGCCCGGGCCGCGGCGTCACTGCGGCTGGTCCAGCGCAGCAGCAGCACCGTGGCGCCCGAGGCGAAGAGCACGACCGCGGAGTACAGCACGACCATCGCCAGGTTCGCCACGCCCGTCAGCCGGTCGAAGGCGCGGTAGACGGTGGGTGCGGAGAAGAGGAAGACGACCGGCACCCCGGACGTCATCAGTGCGGTCAGCCCGAGGTCGACGTTGCCCCGGTCGCGCAGCCAGGCCCGGGCCTTGTAGCCGACGATGGCCCAGGTGACGACGGAGAACGTCAGGTAGATGGCGTCAAACACCGGCGCCCCCGCCGTCGCGCAACTGCCGGCGCACGTGCTGCAGGGCCGGCCCCAGGGACGCGGCGAGCTCCGCCGCCCCGCCCTCCAGGACGACGTCCTGGCCGGGCGGCGGGGGCACCACGCGCGACATCAGGAGGGTGCCGAGGATCTCGGTCTCGCGCTCGGTGAGGTTGTCGTAGCAGTGGTGGCGGGCCAGACCCATCGTCAGCCCCATGCGGCGCATGGCGGTGGCCACGTCCACCGAGGGCGTCCACACCTTCAGGGCGTCCTCGGTCACGGCGGGGTCCTGGTCGTGCCCGAGCAGCAGGTGGCCGATCTCGTGCAGGACGATGTGCACCTGGTGCCAGGGCGAGGTCTTCTGCTCGTAGACGACCCAGTAGGCGTCGTCCGTGGTGGCGGTCATGCCGGAGACGACACCGTCCAGGCTCATCGGCACCAGGTTGATCGGCCTGCCCACGTGCCGCGCGACGGCGTCGCACATGCCCTGCAGGTCGGCCGAGGCGGGCAGGGCGAGCTCCTGGATGAGCTGCTTGCAGCGCCGGCGAATCCGCCCCACCCGCATGCTTGCACCGTCCTCGTCCTCGGTACGCCGCCAGTTGGTGAAGAGGCCCTCCTCCGCGGTGACGGTCACGGGCGCTCCTCACCCCCCGCGCAGGGCGGGTCGGTCGGAAGGTTCATCTGCTGCCGGAACTGGCAGATGATGGTGGTCAGGCTGTCCTGCACCTCGGGCGGGAGCCCCACCGAGCGCAGGGCGATCGCCCGGACGCGCTGATCCCTCATGGCCGCGAGGAAGCGGACCTCCTCCTCCACCCGTTCGGCCTGGGAGTCCGACAGGTCGCCCATCAGGTAACCCACGGGCACGGCGAAGAACTTCGCCAGCGCCCGCAGCACGTCCGGGCTGGGATTGACGCGCTTGCCGTTGCGCAGCATCGACAGGTACTGCTCGGTCAGCGTGACCCCGCCGTACTCCTCCCCGCGACTGATCTCCTCGGCCACGTGGCCGTTGGTGTACGGCGCACCCGGCGGATGCATCGATTCGAACAGGTAGGTGAGCCGCTGGGCGAGCGGACTGCTCGCCTCCCGCGCCTGCCTGTCCCCCCCGTTAGCCATCTGCCCCGTTCCTTCGAGCGCGCTGTGTCACACGGCTTCATGGCCCTTCACGGCCAGTTAAGTCCGTGCCGTCGGCCGCGAGGGCATCCTGTCACGCGGAGCGGGCGAGCACTAGCCCATGCCCGGTTACAAGGGGATGAAGGACTTAACCACAGGTTTATGCGGAGCCGGGGGCTCTGGAGCGGGACGACGGGTGCGCACGGGGTCGCATACGGTGGGGGCGTGCTGCGGGGCGGCGGGTGAATTGCCGCGGAACGAGTTGCGGGGGCGGAGTGAGGGACGGTAGGGAAGGCACCATAGAGCCGGAAGCCGGAAGCCGGAAGCCGGAAGCCGGAAGCCGGAAGCCGGAAGCCGGAAGCCGGAAGCCGGGTGATCTGCGCGTCCCCGTCGGGGACGACGCCTGGCGGTGGCGTACGTTCCCCGGGGAGCGCCTCCTCGTCGCCGCGGCCCGCACCGTCACCTCCGCCGTCCGCCTCCTCGACGTCCTGCCCGACCTCGTGCGCGGCGACCCCCGCGTCGACGTCGTCTTCGCCTTCGACCCCACCTCCGCCTTCGGCGACGGCGTCCACGACCTCCTCCACGCCGCAGGCGTCCGGCTCATGCCCTGGGACCAGCTTTCCCGCGTCCGTCCGCACCTCGTCGTCTCCGCCAGCGAGAACATCGACACCACCGGCCTCGACACGAGGTGCCCCGTCCTCGTCCTGCCGCACGGCATCGGCTTCCACAAGCTCGTCCCCGACGCCCGCGGCAGCGGGCGGCGGCTGTCCGGGGTCATGGACGACCCGCGCGCCCGGCACGCCGTCTCGCACCCCGACCAGATCGCCCAGCTCGCCGAGCACCACCCCGGCCCGGCCGCCCGCGCCCGTCTGATCGGCGACCCGTACCACGACGGGCTCCTCGCCTCGCGTCCGCTGCGCGCCCGTTACCGCGCGGTGCTGGGTGCCGGTGACGACCGGCGGCTGGTGCTGATCACCTCGACCTGGGGGCCGCAGTCCCTGCTCGGCCGCGATCCGCACCTGCCGGCGCGGCTGGCGGCCGCGCTGCCGCTCGACGAGTACCGCGTCGCCGCCGTGCTGCACCCCAACGTCTGGTCCGCCCACAGCCCTTGGCAGGTGCGTGCCGTCGAGGCGGCGGCCCTGGACGGCGGACTGCTGCTCGTGCCCCCGGAGCGCGGCTGGCCGGCGGCGCTCGTCGCCGCCGACGTGGTCGTGGGCGACCACGGCTCGGTCACCCTGTACGCCGCGGCGCTGGGCCGGCCGCTGCTCCTGGCCGCGTTCGGCGAGGAGTCGGTGCCGGGCACGCCGATGGCCGAACTCGGCCGCGTCGTACCGCACCTGCAGCCCCACGAGCCCCTCGCAGCCCAGCTGGAGCGGGCCGTCGACGAGCACGACGAGGAACGCGTCATCAAGATGGCCGCCGGCGCCTTCACCGAACCCGGCTCCGCGCTGCTGCGGTTGCGCTCGTTCCTGTACGAGCTGATGGCGCTCCCCGAACCGGACGGCTCCCCGCCGCCCCGGTACGCCTGCCCGGCGCCCCGGCCCGAGGGCGGCGCCGTGACGGCGGCCTGGGTGACCACGACCGTCACCGGCGAGGAGGTGTCCGTACGCCGGCTGCCGGCGAGCGGCGCACAACCCGAGGAGGGTGGCGGGCGCTTCCTCCACCTCTCCTGCGACGAGGACGAACGGGACCTGCGCCTGCTCGGCAGCGCCTCGGCCCTCACCACCGGCACCTGCCACGACTCGGTGGCGCAGGCCGTGCGCTGGGCCCTCGACACGCTCGCCGCGTGGCCCGGCGCCCGGCTGGCCACGGCGCCGGCCCCGGGGCGCTGCGTGAGCGTCCTGCGGGACGGCCGCGTCGTGGAGACGTCCGTCACCGGCCGCCCGCCCGCCGACGCGGGGTTGCACGCGGCGGTCGTGTACGCGCACCTGCGCGCCGGCCGCCCGCCGGCAGGCACCGTACGGCTGCGGGCGGGCGTGCGGGACGCGGACGTGGTCCTGTCGCTGCGGCGCTCGCGGCACGTGCGTGAGGGCTAGGAGGCACGGCGGGTGCCCACCGCTGTGCGGGCCGCCGAGACGAATGCCGCGATCGCCGGGTGCGTCCCGCCGCCCGCGCGGCAGGCGACCTTCGAGCGGCGGAAGAGGGGCAGCCGGGTCAGGACCACGCCGTCGGGGGCGTGCACGGTGGCCATCTCCGGTACGAATCCGGCACCTTGTCCGACGGCGGCCAGGGCCAGAACCGTGCGGAAGTCGTTGACCTGATGGCGGATGCGCGGCTGGAAACCGGCCGCCTGACAGGCACGTACGGCCATGGCGTGACCGGTCGTACCGTCGCGGGCCGTGATCCACGGGGACGTGGCCCACGGTCCCAGCAGCTCCGCCAGCGTGTCGCCGCGGGCGGCAGGACCGGTGGCGAGGGCGCTGTCGGTGGGGCCGCCCGTGGCCAGGTACATCGGCTCCTCCAACAGGGGCACCTGGTCGACCGTGGTGTCCGGTGACGCGGGCACGAAGTCGTAGTCGTGGACGAGAGCCACGTCCAGTTCGCCGGCGCGCAGGCCGTCGGAGACCCGCGCCGGGTCGATCTCCTGCACCATCGGTTCCAGCGCGGGATGCCGCCGGGCCAATTCAGCCAGTACGGCGGGCACGATCGCGGGGCCGCCGGAGGGGAACGTCCCGATCCGCAGCGGCCCGCCGATGCCCTCGCGCGCGCCGGCCAGCTCGGAGACCGCCAGTTCGAGGCGTTCGAGGACCGCGTCGGCGTGGGTGACGAGGGTGCGGCCCGCGGGCGTGAGCACCACCCGTCTGCCGCTTCGTTCCAGCAAGGGCACGCCCGCCTCGCGCTCCAGCACGCTCAGTTGCTGGGAGACGGCCGAGGCGGTGAAGGTCAGCGCCTCGGCCACGGCCGCGATGGTGCCGCGTCGGTCCAGTTCGCGCAGCAGGTGGAGACGTCGGACATCAAGCACAAGGTGAGCTTACGCATGAGTGAAGAAATGTGAACTGGATCTACTGGGTTTGCGTCGGTCAGGCTGGGCCCATGAAGCCCGAAGCACACTTCACCGGCCTGTTCGTCCCCTTGGTGACCCCGTTCACCGACGACCTGCGCCTCGCCCCGGAAGCGCTCGCCCGCCTCGCCGATGAGGCCCTGTCAGCCGGCGGAGCCCGCGGACTCGTCGCCCTGGGCACCACCGCGGAGGCGGCCACCTTGACCGCCGAGGAGAAGCAGGCCGTGGTCCGCATCTGCTCGACCGCCTGCCGGGCTTACGGAGCCCCGCTGATCGTCGGTGTCGGTACGAACGACACTGCCGCCGCCATCACGACGCTGCAGGAACTCGCCCGGAGCGGTGACGTCGCCGCGGCGCTGGTCCCCGCACCGCCCTACACCCGGCCCGGCGAGGCGGGAACGCTGGCACACTTCACGGCACTCGCCGAACACGGCGGCCTGCCGTTGGTCGTCTACGACATCCCGTACCGCACCAGCCAGCACCTCAGCACCGGCACGCTGACCACGCTCGGGCACCTGCCGCAGGTCGTCGGCGTCAAATACGCGGCCGGCGCGATCGACGCAGCCGCGATGGAACTGCTCGACTCGCAGACACCGGGTTTCGCGGTGCTGGGCGGCGATGACGCCGTCATCTCGCCGCTGCTCGCGGCCGGCGCCCGCGGCGGCATCCTGGCGTCGGCCAATGTCCGCACCGCCGACTACGCCGAGCTGATCTCCCTGTGGCAGCGCGACGCCGCCGGACCGGCCCGCAGGCTGGGAGCCGAGCTGGCCCGGCTGTCCGCGGCGCTCTTCGCCGAGCCGAACCCGACCGTCATCAAGGGCGTGTTGCACGCCCAGGGCCGCATCCCCAGCCCGGCCGTCCGGCTGCCGCTGCTGGCCGCCTCCCCCGATGCGGTCCGCCGAGCGGCAGACCTGGCCACAGCCGGCCAGGCCTAGCGCGTGTCCGGCGGGTCTTCGCGGCGCCCCGTCAGGGGGCGCGGCCTGACCCGGGCGCCACGGCGCCCCGTAGGGGCGCGGGGAACTGCGCGACAAGCCACGACGCGCCCGCAGACGAAGTGCCGTGCTTCGCCCGGGCCCCGGGGTGGCGTGTCGGCTGCAGGCCGTCGGTGGTCGATCGCGCAGTTCCCCGCGCCCCTACGGGGCGCCGTGGCACCGTGTGACGAAGAGCCGCCGGGCACGCCCTAGCCCTCCTCCCGCAGCGCTTCGAGGCGTTCGCGCAGCTCCGCCTCCTTGGGGCTGCCGTCCAGGGCGTGCAGCTCCAGGGCGCGGGCCAGTTGCCGGCGCGCCGGCGCACGGCTGCCGTCCTGCAGCGCGAGGTCGGCGAGGGCCTCGCGGGCCTGTGCCTCGTACGGCCGGGCGCGCTGCCTGCGCAGCGCCCACGCCGCGCGCATCAGGATGCGCACCGCGATCCGTGTGTTGCCGGCGTGCACATGCGCCACGCCCAGCGCCGCCAGGGCCCGGGCCGCCATCCGGCGGTCGCCGATCGCGGCGAGCCGGTCGTGGGCGTCGGCCAGCGTCGCCAGGGCCCGGCCGTGCTCGCCCGTCGCGTCCTGCGTGCAGCCCATGAAGTACAGGACGAGCGCGACACCACGCCACTGCCCGGCCTCGGCGTTGAGCGCGAGGGCCTCCTCGTACTGGGCGAGGGCCGTCGCCGGCTCGCACGCGTCCCAGTAGCGGGCGGAGAACTCGCGCACCGACGCCCGCAGGACGGGATCGGGCGTGCCGTCCGCGAGCTCCAGCGCCCGGTCGAGCTCCTTGCGCGCCTCGGCGGAGCGGCCGATGTCCATCAGCGGCCGGGAGAGCAGGCTGCGCAGCCGCGCCTCCAGGGCCCGGTGCCCCAGCCGGGCCGCGGCGTCCGCGCCGAGCCTGCCCGACTCGATCCAGTCCGTCAGGTGCCGGTGGTTGAGGTACAGGGCGGTCAGGCCCTCGGCCAGCTCGGCCGCCTGCCGGTCCAGACCGCGGGCGACGGCGGTGCGCAGCACGCCGAGGGCGGCTGCGCGTTCGGCCTCCAGCCAGTCCAGCGCCCGGTCGCGGGCGTCCGGCCCCGCAAAGGGGTCCTCGTGCCCGGCGAGCAGCACCGCGTGATCCGTGATGCGCAGCCGGTCGGCCGGCATCACCGCCCGGTCGGCGAAGGCGGTGCGGACGGTGTAGTGGTCAACGAGCCGGCACAGCGCGGCGTGCCGCGCCTCACCGTCGTCGGCCTCCGCGAGGGCGCGGGCGTGCAGGCGGACGAGGTCGTGCATGCCGTAGCGCCCTGTCGGCCGTCCGGCGACGATCTCCTCGTCGACGAGGCTGGCGGCCCGCAGCTCCTCCAGCAGCGGCGCGACGACGGCCCGGTCGCTGCCGTCCAGGGCGACGGCGGCATCGAGGTGGAACGTACGCCCGGGCAGCAGCCCCAGCAGCCGGTACAACCGCAGTGCGGCGGCAGGCAGATGACGGCAGGCGACGCCGAGCGCGGCGGAGACGCTGTGGCGCGTGGCGCCGGTCTGCGGCGACACGACGGCCAGCCTGCTGCTTTCGGCCTGCATTTCCTCCAGGACCACGGCCAGGGCGAGGCCGGGGCGCGCGGCCAGCCGGGCGCCGACGACGGCGAGGGCCAGGGGCAGGCCCTCGCAGCACTCGGCGAGTCCGGTCGCCGCGGCGGGCTCCGCCTCGACGCGCACGGCGCCGATCAGGCCGGCCAGGAGGTGCCGGGCGTGCTCGGCGTCCAGCGGCTGCAGGGGCAGCAACTGCGCGCCGTCGAGGACCAGTTCTTCGAGGCGGTGGTTGCTGGTGACGACGACCGCGCTGCCGGGCGTGGCGGGGACGAGCGCGGTGACCTGTGCGGGAGTGGTGACGTTCTCCAGGACGAGCAGGATGCGCCCGCGCCGGTGGGTGCGGGAGCGGTAGAGGGCGGCCAGGTCGGGGCCGGGCACGGCGAGGTGCTGTTCGGCCACGCCGAACGCGCTGCGCAGCACGTGGGCCTGGGCGCTGCGGACGTCCCCGTCCAGGACGGCGAAGTCCACGTACAGCACACCGCCGGGGTATAAGTGGCGCACCTCGGCGGCCGTCCGCAGAGCGGTGCTCGTCGTGCCGATGCCGGGCGTTCCGCTGAGGACGTACGTGCGGGGCGCGTCACCGTCGCCGCCGGCCAGCCACCGGTGCATCCGTGCCAGCTCCTTCGTGCGGTTGACGAAGCAGGCGGTGCCCGACGGCACCTGGAACAGCGCGGGTTGCGGCTCTTCTCGCGGCACCGTGCGGAAGTCGTTGTAGACGATGTCCCGGCCGGCCTGGAGGACCTGGTCGGCGGTGCCGGAGAAATCGTTGGTCACCGGGTGCCCGTCACGTTGATGTTCTGCCCCTGGTAGAGCGTGCGCACCCGCGCGTTGCCCGAGACGGTGTTGTTGACGGTGACGGTGTCGCCGGCCACAGAGATGTCCGCGGCGCGGGCGCTCTCCAGCCACTGGCGGAACTCGGTGGCCATGGCCTCGTCGTGGAGCATCCGTCCGAACAGCATGGCGGCCAGTGCCTGCGTCTCCTGCGGGCTGGCCGGGTCGAGCGGCAGGGGCACGGGCTCGGTGGTCGTGGTGCCGTCCTCGCGGCCGCGGCCGAAGGTGCGCCGGGCGAGGTCGGCCAGGGATCCCCAGACCCGGCGCCCGACCTCCGTACCGGCCGCTCCGGCTGCGGCCGTGACCGCCGTGGTGACTGCTTCGAGCGACATCGGATCGACCATTACGTACTCCCCACCCCATGGGCCGTCTTTGGTGTCCCACAGGCTACCGGCCGCCACTGACAGTGCTGTGCGTCGTTGTGATGAATCCTGTCGCGTCGACGACTCACCACTGCCGTCCCGGCAGCGGCAGGATGACACGCTCGCTCCGTTGGTCCCTGCCTGCAGGAAGGAACCGTCCATGCGCCACAGACCTCTCGTCATACGCGGACGTCTCACCGCCGTTCTCGCCGGTCTGCTGCTGACGGCGGCGACCGCCGTCGTGCACGGCCCCGCCGCGGCGGCCGCCGGTCCGCACACCTCGGCCGTCACGGCGGACGCGTACTGGACCCCGGAGCGCATGGCGGCGGCGCTGCCGGCCGAGGCCGCCGGCAGGCGCGCCGCCGGGGCCGTGCCCGGGGATCCCGTACCGCCCAGTCACCCCTTCGACGGCCTGCCGCAGGTGGGCACGTTCTTCTGGACCGACGGGCAGAACACCGGCCGCTTCTGCGGCGGTACGGTCGTGCGCAGCCCGCACCGCGACCTGGCCGTCAGTGCCGCGCACTGCCTGCGCTCGCCGGACCCGAAGAAGCGGCTGTCGTTCGTGCCGCAGTACCACGACGGCCTGAAGCCGCACGGCGTCTTCCCGGTCGAGGACATCTACATCGACCAGCGCTACTACGACCTGGGCACGAACGGCGGTGCCCGCTGGGACTTCACGATCGGGCGGATGGGGCCGCGCGCGGACGGCACGGACGTGCAGGAGGCGGTGGGCGCCTTCGACCTGGCGATCCGGCCGGGGTACGACCACCGGAACGTGCGTCTGATCGGCTATCCGGGCAGCAGCGACGCGAAGTACCCCAAGCCGCTGGACTGCACGTCCTCCACGCACCGCTACACCAGCACCGATCCGGCCGCGCCCGGTGACTTCCTGGAGATCGCCTGCGCGGGTTACGTGGGCGGCACCTCGGGCGGCCCGTTCCTGGTGCGGTGGGCCACCGGGTACGCGGTCGTGGGGGTCATCGGCGGCTACCACACCGGTGGGGACACCCCGGACATCTCCTACAGCTCGTACTTCACCGAGGACCTGCTGGAGCTGTATCTGCGGGCGGTCGACGGCGAGGAGTCCGCACGACGCTGATGCCCGGCGTGCCGGTGGCGGCGCCCCGGGGCCGGGGCGCCGCCACCGGTGTCACCTGCGTCGCGGGTGACGGGTGAGGGTGTAGCCGCCGATGGCGGCCAGGGCGCACAGGACGGCGCCGCCGAGGGTCCAGCCCCAGCGGCCCGACCACCAGCTGCCGTTCCAGCCGTCCTCGGGCTCGGTGACGGCGGCCGCGTGCAGCGGCGCCCCGAGCGAACCGCCCTCGGCGCGTGCCCCGCCGGCGTCCTCCGCCGTGACCTGCATCTCCGCGTGCACGGGCAGGCCCATGTCGCGGTCGGGTGCGTCGGCGACGGTCAGGCGCACGTAGTACGCGCCGGGCAGCGGGTCGTTGGCCCACCGCTCGGCCCACGGCCGTACCGTGCGCAGCGTGCAGGTGAGGGTGACGGAGGCCTCGTCGCGCGCCGCTCGCTGCGTCGGTGCGCCGGAGGCGCACGCCTGCCGGCGGCGCAGGCCGTCGAAGACGTCCAGCTGCCAGGTGGCCGTGCCGTTGCGGGTGGCGGTCTCGGGCAGGGTCACGGTGGCCTTGACCGTGGGCTGCTGCCCGGCGCCCGCCGGGAACTGCCAGTAGAGGTAGTCACCGGTGGAGGCGTCGGCGGTGGCCCGCTGACCCTGTTCGACGGCGACGGCGGTACGGAAGGCCGTACCGGCCTCACTGGGCGCCGGCCTGCCCTCGTCGGCGGTGGCGGCGGGGCCGAGGCCCAGCAGCACCGCACCGGCGGCGACCGTGGCCGCCAGGAGCCGCTTGACGTACATCAGTTCTCCCTCCACACGGCCACGCGCCAGCGCGCCAGCCAACCCCACAGCAGACCGGCCAGCAGGCCCGTGCCGCCGAGGACGAGCAGCAGCACCCACCCGCGGCCCAGGCCGAAGGCGGCGAGGTCCGAGGGGTCGTCCGGGCCCTTGACGACGTCGACGGCCAGCTCGACCGGCAGGCCCGGCTCGCGCTTGACCGAGGGCGGGGCGGCGAAGGACTGGGAGACCTCCAGGCAGACCGTGCGCGGGTCCTTGTCGTCCTTCGAGGCCCGGTAGACGGGCCGGCGCAGGCCGGCGGACATCACGTCGGTGCGGCCGTTGCCGGCGTCGGAGCCCCGGACGAGCTCCTGCCCGCCCTCGCTCACGGCCCGCAGCAGCACGCCGTAGTCGCGCTCGACGGCCCGGTCGGCGGCCACGCTGACGGCGGCCCGCAGCTCCTGGCCGGGCTTGACCTTCACGCGGTACCAGCGGTGCTCGCCGAACCGCTCCCGGTCGGTCCACAGCCCCGCGCCGATCTCGGGCGCGGTGGCGCAGGAGGCGCCGCCCTGAGTGGCCCGCGGCGTCTGGACGGGGGTGTCGGCCCGCTTGACGAGCTGCTTGATGCGGCCGGAGAGCTCCTTGCGGTGGTGCACGGTGGTGTACGTGCCGCCGGTGGCCTCGGCGATGCAGCTGAGCTGCTCGCGCGTCTTGTCGTCGGCGGCCAGGCCGAGCGTGTCGACGGTCAGGTGGGTGCCCTTGGCGGCCAGTTCACGGGCCACGTCGCACGGGTCGGGCTGGCCGCAGGAGTCCTCGCCGTCGGTGATGAGGACGATGCGCCGGGTGCCGCCCCCGACGTCCAGGTCCTGATCGGCGCCGCGCAGCGCGTACCCGATGGGCGTCCAGCCCGTCGGCTGCAGCCGTGCCACGGAGTTCTTGGCCTCGGTCCGGTTGACGGCCCCCACCGGGTACAGCTTCTCGCTGTCCCGGCAGCCGATCGCCTTGTCCTCCCCGGCGTACGTCGCCCCGAGCGTCCGGATCCCCAGCCGCACACCCTGCGGCACGGAATCGATGACCTCGTTGAACGCCTCCTTGGCCGCCGCCATGCGCGACTGCCCGTCCACGTCCTGTGCCTTCATCGAGCCACTGACGTCGAGCACGAGCTCGACCTTCGGCGAGTCCTTGGAGGGCCCGTCGGCGGCACTCGCGGGCACCGCACCCCCGGCAAAGGCGGCCAGCAGGGCACAAATCCCCGCTGCCGCCCGTTTCCTGTAGATCATTCAGGTGATCCTATGGAAAGCGGAGCCCCACGCTCAAAACGCGTGGGGCACCGCGGGTGCCGGGGAACCGTCGGCTACGGGGGGATCACCTCATTCGGCGCCGTCGGCGCCGCCCTCCAGGTTGCCCTCCGTCTCCAGGAAGACCTGGCGCAGGGCTTCGAGCGTCTCGGCGTCGGGCTTGGCCCACATGCCGCGGCTCTCGGCCTCCAGGAGGCGTTCGGCGATGCCGTGCAGGGCCCAGGGGTTGGCGTCCTCCAGGAAGGAGCGGTTCTCGGGGTCGAGGACGTAGGTCTGGGCCAGCTTGTCGTACATCCAGTCGGGGACGACGCCGGTGGTGGCGTCGTAGCCGAAGAGGTAGTCGACGGTGGCGGCGAGTTCGAAGGCGCCCTTGTAGCCGTGACGGCGCATGGCCGCGATCCAGCGGGGGTTGACCACGCGGGCGCGGAAGACGCGGGAGGTCTCCTCGACGAGGGTGCGGGTGCGGACGGTCTCCGGGCGGGTGGAGTCGCCGATGTAGGCGGCGGGCGCGGTGCCGCGCAGGGCCTTGACGGTGGCGACCATGCCGCCGTGGTACTGGAAGTAGTCGTCGGAGTCCGCGATGTCGTGCTCGCGCGTGTCGGTGTTCTTGGCGGCGACGGCGATGCGCTTGTAGGCGCTCTCCATCTCCTCGCGGGCCGGGCGGCCCTCCAGGCCACGGCCGTAGGCGTAGCCGCCCCAGACGGTGTAGACCTCGGCGAGGTCGGCGTCGGTGCGCCAGTCGCGGCTGTCGATGAGCTGGAGCAGGCCGGCGCCGTACGTACCGGGGCGGGAGCCGAAGATGCGGGTGGTGGCGCGGCGTTCGTCGCCGTGGGCGGCGAGGTCGGCCTGGGCGTGGGCGCGGACGTGGTTGTCCTCGGCGGGCTCGTCGAGGGCGGCGACGAGGCGTACGGCGTCGTCGAGCAGGCCGATGACGTGGGGGAAGGCGTCGCGGAAGAAGCCGCTGATGCGCAGGGTGACGTCGATGCGGGGGCGGCCCAGTTCCGCGAGGGGGACGGGTTCGAGTCCCGTCACTCGGCGCGACGCCTCGTCCCACACCGGGCGTACGCCCAGCAGGGCCAGGGCCTCGGCGACGTCGTCGCCGGCGGTGCGCATCGCGCTCGTGCCCCACAGGGACAGGCCGACCGACTGCGGCCAGGTGCCGTTGTCGGTGCGGTAGCGCTCCAGCAGGGAGTCGGCCAGGGCCTGGCCGGTCTCCCAGGCCAGGCGGGAGGGGACGGCCTTGGGGTCGACGGAGTAGAAGTTGCGGCCGGTGGGCAGCACGTTGACCAGTCCGCGCAGGGGCGAGCCGGAGGGGCCGGCCGGGACGAAGCCGCCGGCCAGGGCGTGGACGGCGTGCTCGAGCTCGTCGGTGGTGCCCGCCAGGCGGGGGGCCACCTCGCGGGCCGCGAAGCGGAGGACGGCGGCGACCTGTTCGCCGTGCCCGGTGGGCACGGCGGCCGGGTCCCAGTTCGCGGCCTCCATGGCCTCCACCAGGGCGCGGGCCGCGGCCTCCGCGTCGTCCGCGCTGGTGCGCGTCGCGGCGGACTCGTCCAGGCCGAGCGCCTCGCGCAGGCCCGGCAGGGCCGCGGTGCCGCCCCAGATCTGGCGGGCGCGCAGGATGGACAGGACGAGGTTGACGCGGGCCTCGCCGGTGGGCGCGGCGCCGAGGACGTGCAGGCCGTCGCGGATCTGGGCGTCCTTGACCTCGCACAGCCAGCCGTCGACGTGCAGCAGGAAGTCGTCGAAGCCGTCGTCGTCCGGGCGCTCGTCCATGCCGAGGTCGTGGTCGAGGCGGGCGGCCTGGATCAGCGTCCAGATCTGGGCGCGGATCGCCGGGAGCTTGGCCGGGTCCATGGCGGAGATCTGGGCGTATTCGTCCAGGAGTTGTTCCAGTCGCGCGATGTCGCCGTAGGACTCGGCGCGGGCCATGGGCGGGACGAGGTGGTCGACGAGGGTGGCGTGGGCGCGGCGCTTGGCCTGCGTGCCCTCGCCGGGGTCGTTGACGAGGAAGGGGTAGATCAGCGGCAGGTCGCCGAGGGCGGCGTCGGGGCCGCAGGCGGCGGACAGGCCGGCGTTCTTGCCGGGCAGCCATTCGAGGTTGCCGTGCTTGCCCAGGTGGATCACGGCGTCGGCGCCGAAGCCGCCGTCCTCCTGGGAGGCGGCGATCCACCGGTAGGCGGCCAGGTAGTGGTGGGAGGGCGGCAGGTCGGGGTCGTGGTAGATGGCGATGGGGTTCTCGCCGAAGCCGCGCGGCGGCTGGATGAGGATCAGCAGGTTGCCGCGGCGCAGGGCGGCCAGCACGATGTCGCCCTCGGGGTTGCGGCTGCGGTCGACGAACATCTCGCCCGGGGCCGGGCCCCAGTGCTCCTCGACGGCCTCGCGCAGTTCGGCGGGCAGGGCGGCGAACCAGCGCCGGTAGTCGGCGGCCGGGATGCGCACGGGGTTGCGGGCGAGCTGCTCCTCGGTCAGCCACTCCTGGTCGTGGCCGCCGGCCTCGATCAGGGCGCGGATGAGCTCGTCGCCGTCGCCCGACTCCAGCCCCGGAACCGCCTCGTCGCCGAAGTCGTAGCCCTCCTCGCGCAGCCGGCGCAGCAGGGCGACGGCGCTGGCGGGGGTGTCCAGGCCCACGGCGTTGCCGATGCGGGAGTGCTTGGTGGGGTAGGCGGACAGGACGAGCGCCAGCCGCTTCGCGGCCGGCGGGATGTGCCGCAGCCGGGCGTGGCGCACGGCGATCCCGGCGACGCGGGCGGCGCGTTCGAGGTCGGGCACGTAGGCCGGCAGGCCGTCCTCGTCGACCTCCTTGAAGGAGAACGGGACGGTGATGATGCGCCCGTCGAACTCCGGTACGGCCACCTGGGTCGCGGCGTCCAGCGGGGAGAGGCCCTCGTCGTTCTCCTCCCACGCGCTGCGCGGGCCGGTCAGGCACAGCGCCTGCAGGACGGGGACGTCGAGGGCGGCCAGCGCCCCCGCGTCCCACGACTCGTCGTCGCCGCCGGCCGAGGCGTCCGCGGGCCGCGTGCCGCCGGCGGCGAGCACGGTGGTGACGATGGCGTCCGCGTCGCGCAGCGCGTCCACGAGCTCCGGCTCGGGGGCGCGCAGGGAGGCCACGTACAGCGGCTTGGCGCGGCCGCCCGCGTCCTCGATCGCGCCGCACAGGGCCTCGACGAAGGCGGTGTTGCCGCTCATGTGGTGGGCGCGGTAATAGAGCACCGCCACCAGCGGGCCGGCCGCCCCCGGCTTGGGCGCGCGCTCCAGCTCGCCCCACGCGGGCGCGGCGGCCGGCGGCTCGAAGCCGTGACCGGTCAGCAGCACCGTGTCGGACAGGAAGCGGGCCAGCTGCTCCAGGTTGGCGGGACCGCCGTGGGCGAGGTAGGCGTGGGCCTCGGCCGCGATGCCGACGGGGACGGTGGAGGTCTCCATCAGCTGGGCGTCGGGGGCCTGTTCGCC
Source organism: Streptomyces luteosporeus (assembly GCF_039532865.1). Taxonomy (NCBI): domain Bacteria; kingdom Bacillati; phylum Actinomycetota; class Actinomycetes; order Kitasatosporales; family Streptomycetaceae; genus Streptomyces; species Streptomyces luteosporeus. The sequence goes on along the minus strand of NZ_BAAASL010000012.1, from coordinate 92,952 downwards.
GGTGAGCACGACGACCGGCCGCGGCCCGGCCAGCAGCACGTCGAGCCCCTCCTGCCAGGCGCGGATGCCGCCGAGGAGCCGGACGACGACGAGGTCGGCGCCCTCCAGGAGGCCGGGCAGCTCGTCGAGCGGCAGCCGGGCGGGATTGGCGAGCCGGTAGGGGACCGGGCCGCCGGCGGCACGGGCACTGAGCAGGTCGGTGTCGGACGTCGACAGGAGCAGGATCACGGCAGGCCTTCCTCGGGGTCCGCGCCCCGGGCGGTGGGAGGACGGCAGGAGTTCCTGACTTCCCACGAAGTGCTCGACTTCGTGGTCACAGTGGCGGGACCGTGCCGGAATCGCACCGGCTTCCTCCCCTGTCGCCGTCGCTGGCGCAGCCATAGTAGCCATGCGGGGTGCGCCTGCGGCGGGCCTGGCCCCACCCCCACCCTTTCACCGTTTCCGAAGGGGCTGCCGCCCCTTCGAAACCCCGCTTGGCCTCAAACGCCGGCCGGGCTGAAATCAGCCCGCCCGGAGGCACCTCCCAGCGGTAGCTGGGGAAGTTCGAGGCCACCGCGCGGCAGCACGGTCGAGCGGGGGTGCGAGGGGGCCGCAGGCCCCACTCGGAAACGGTGAACGGGCGGGGTTGGGGCCAGGCCCGCCGCAGGCGGTGCCGGTCGGTATGCTCGCCGCATGCCCGCCCGACCCGACCGTGACCGCGACGACGCCTGTCCCGGTGCGCTGCGCCTGCACGTCGCGGACGACGGCGCGCTGGCGCGCGTCCGGCTGCCGGGCGGGCTGCTGACGGCGCACCAGGCCGCCGCGCTGGCGGACGCCGCCGAGGCGCTGGGGGACGGCCACCTCGACCTCACCTCCCGCGGCAACGTCCAGGTGCGCGGCCTCGCGGAGACCTGCGGCGCCGACCTGGCCGCCCGGCTGCGCGCCGCGGGCCTGCTGCCCTCCGACCGTCACGACCGCATCCGCAACATCGCCGCCTCCCCTCTCGGCGACGGCCGCGTACAGCAGTGGGTCCGGGAACTGGACCACCTCCTGTGCTCGGGCGAACCGGACCTCTCCGGCCTCTCCGGCCGTTTCCTCTTCGGTCTGGACGACGGGCGCGGCGACATCGTCGCCCTCTCCCCCGATGTGACGTTGATCGCAAGCGCCGACGGCGCCCTGCTCTGCCACGGCCCCGCCGGACCCGGTCTCCACATCGCCGACCGGGACGCCCCGCGGGCCGCGGCCCTCGCGGCCGCCGGGTTCCTCGCCGCGCAGCGCGCGAGCGGTACGCGCGCCTGGCGGCTGCGCGAGCTGCCGGCCGAACACCGGCCCGCACCCGGCGACTTGGCCCGGCGTCTGGACGCCGCCGGCATCCCGTCCCGGCCCGTCACCGTCGCCGTCGCCCCCGCTCCCCCGCCCGGGCCGGGCGTGCTCCCCGGCCCCGGCGGCCGGCCGGCCCTGTCGGTGGCCGCCCCGCTGGGCCGGCTGACCACCGCCCAGTGGCGGTCGCTGGCCGGCATCGCCGACCGGTACGGCGACGGCGGGCTGCGTGTGACACCCTGGCGCGGCGTCATCGTCCCGGGCCTCGCGCCGGGGGCGGATCCGCAGCCGCCGGCCGCCCTGGCGCAGGAGGCCGGGCTGGTCACGTCCGCGGCGTCCGCCTGGCACGGTGCGGGGGCCTGCGCGGGCCGCCCGGGCTGTGCGAAGGCGCTCGCCGACGTGCGCGCCGACGCGGCCGCCGCGCTCGCGTCCGTACGCCCTGGTGGCCCGGGGGTGTTGCCGGTGTACTGGTCCGGGTGCGAACGGCGCTGCGGGCACCCCGGTGGCCGCTGGGTCGACGTGCTGGCGACGGGCGAGGGGTCCTACCGGGTCACCGTGCGCGACGGCCTGCGGGAGGCACCGTCGGTGACGGTGACGGCGGCAGAACTGGCCGGCGCGGTGGCGGCGGCCCGTACCACGACATGAACGAGGGCAACGAGGGCACAGTGTTCGACTACGACAAGGACGGCGCGTCCATCTACCGCCAGTCCTTCGCCACCATCCGTGCCGAGGCGGACCTCGGCGGACTGCCGACGGACGTCGCCCGGGTCGCGGTCCGCATGATCCACGCCTGCGGGATGACCGATCTCGTCCGCGACCTCTCCTACTCCCCGCAGGTGGTGGCGAAGGCGCGCGAGGCGCTGTGCGCCGGTGCACCGATCCTGTGCGACGCCAACATGGTCGCCTCCGGCGTCACCCGCAAGCGGCTCCCGGCGGACAACGAGGTGCTGTGCACCCTGACCGACCCGGCCGTGCCCGGTCTCGCCGCCCGCATGGGCACCACGCGCAGTGCGGCCGCGCTGGAGCTGTGGCGCGAGAAGCTCGGCGGCGCGGTGGTGGCCGTCGGCAACGCGCCGACGGCCCTGTTCCGGCTGCTGGAGATGGTGGCCGAGGGCGCGCCGCGCCCGGCGGCGGTGCTGGGCATTCCGGTCGGCTTCATCGGCGCGGCGGAGTCCAAGGACGCCCTGGCCGCGAACGAACTGGGGCTGGAGTACCTGGTGGTGCGGGGGCGGCGCGGCGGCAGCGCCATGGCCGCGGCCGCGATCAATGCGATAGCGAGCGAGGAAGAGTGAGCGAGAAGCCCAGCACGACCGGCCGGCTCTACGGGGTGGGGCTCGGCCCGGGCGACCCCTCGCTGATGACCCTGCGGGCCGTCGAATGCATCACCGAGGCGGACGTGGTGGCGTACCACAGCGCCCGGCACGGTCGCAGCATCGCCCGCTCCATCGCCGAACGCCACCTGCGCCCCGGCCACATCGAGGAGCCGCTGGTCTACCCGGTGACGACCGGGACCACCGACCACCCCGGCGGCTACCGGGGCGCGATGGAGGAGTTCTACGAGGAGGCCGCGGCCCGGCTGGCCGCCCACCTCGACGCCGGGCGCACCGTGGCCGTCCTCGCCGAGGGCGACCCGATGTTCTACAGCTCGTACATGCACATGCACAAGCGCCTCGCCGACCGCTACCCGACCGAGGTGGTGCCCGGCGTCACCTCCGTCAGCGCGGCGGCGGCCCGCCTGGGCGAGCCGCTGGTGGAGGGCGAGGAGGTGCTGACGATCCTGCCGGGCACGCTGCCCGAGGAGGAACTGACGGCACGCCTGGCCGCCACCGACTCGGCCGTGGTGATGAAGCTCGGCCGCACCTTCCCGACCGTGCGCGGCGCGCTGGAGCGCTCCGGCCGGCTGGCGGAGGCCCGGTACGTGGAGCGGGCCACGATGCCCGGCGAGCGCACCGGCCACCTGGCCGACGTCGACCCGCAGTCGGTGCCGTACTTCTCGGTGGCGGTGCTGCCGAGCCGCGTGGACGCGCCCCCCGTCGCGGACGGCGGCGAGGTGGGCGAGGTGGTCGTCGTCGGCCTCGGCCCGGCGGGCCCCCTGTGGCTCACCCCGGAGGCACGCGGCGCACTGGCGGCCGCGCAGGACATCGTCGGCTACAGCACGTACGTGGACCGGGTGCCGGTGCGCCCGGGGCAGCAGCGCCACGCCTCCGACAACAAGGTCGAGTCCGAGCGCGCCGAGTTCGCCCTCGACCTCGCCCGGCAGGGCCGGCGGGTGGCCGTGGTCTCCTCCGGCGACCCGGGCGTCTTCGCGATGGCGACGGCCGTCCTGGAGGTGGCCTGCGAGGGCCCCTACCGTGACGTGCCCGTCCGCGTCGTCCCCGGCATGACCGCGGCCCACGCCGCGGCCTCCCGCGCCGGCGCCCCGCTCGGCCACGACTACGCGGTCGTCTCCCTCTCCGACCGCCTCAAGCCGTGGGAGGTCATCGCCCAGCGCCTGCACGCCGCGGCCGCCGCGGACCTGGTGCTGGCGCTGTACAACCCCGGCTCGCGCAGCCGCGTGTGGCAGGTGGGCAAGGCCCGCGACCTGCTCCTGGAACACCGCTCACCCGACACCCCGGTGGTCATGGCCCGCGACGTGGGCGGCCCGACGGAACGCGTCCGCATCGTCTCCCTCGGAGAGCTCGACCCGGCGCAGGTCGACATGCGCACGCTCCTGATCGTGGGCTCGACGCAGACGCGGCGGGTACGGCGCGGTGCGGACGGCACGGAGGAGATCGTCTGGACGCCGCGGCGGTACCCGGAGGGGTAGGCGGGGCCCCGGTTCGAAGTGTCCACCTCCGGCGACGTTCGGCACCGACCCGTCAGTTCCCGGGGCCGGGCAGCCTGCCCCGCTCGGGGCCGTGCGGGAGGGCTGACGTGCACGAGGCCGGGGCCCGTCGTCGAGAACGACGGGCCCCGGCCTCGTGGTTCATGCGGGGAACGTGTGGTTGCCCCACGCGATGGTGACGCGTGCGTCACCGGAGTGGTCCGCGCTCGCGGACATCAGTGTGGCTTTGGCAGCATCGAAGTAGCTGTCGCCGCCCTGGCCGCCCTGTCCACCCTGGCCGCCGGCGCCACCGCCGCCGCCTCCTCCGCCACCACCGCCGGCATAGGACCAGCCGAACCCCGTGCCCGACTCTCCGCCGCCTCCGCCACCACCGCCGTAACCGGCCGTACCCGAACCGCCATCGGTCGCGCGGGCCTCACCACTCCCGTTCGCACCGCCCGTGCCTCCACGGCCACCGGAACCGCCGTCACCGCCCGTGCCGCCGTAGCCACCACGGTTGGTGTCGCCGTCCGACGTCTTGGGTGCCCCTCCCGAGCCGCCCGACTGCCCCGAGCCGCTGCCACCGCTGTGCTCTCCACTGCCGCCGGAGCCGGCACCGCCAGGGGTTCCCGCGTGGCCACCATCACCGCCGCTGCCCGCACTCTGGCCGAAGTAGCCCCAGCCCTTGCCGCCGCCTCCGCCCTTGCCGCCGCCGGAGCCCTGACCGCCCGAGGAACCGGAGGCGCCTGCCGCTGTCCCGCCATCAGGCTGCACCAGGCCGGCGTCACCCCCGGCGCCGCCCGACCCTCCGCCGCCCCCGGAGCCTCCGGATCCCCCGCTCGACCGCTCCGCACCGCTGCCGTTGCCCGCGCCACCCGTGCCGCCGTCGGCACCGCCGCTGCCGCTGCCACCGGCCTCACCCGCGTCTCCCCCGCTGCCCGCCCCCACGATCAGGGCGCCCCCGTAGGAAACCTTCGCCGCCGCACCCGAAGCGCCGTCGCGGGCGATCCGGACGGTGAGCCGGTCGCCCGGGTTCACGTAGAGAAGCGCCGCGATGTCGGCGCCCTTGCCGCCGCTCGCGCCGCCGGCGTCCCGGCCCGAGGCACCCTGCACGTGCAGGTCGAGGATGGTGACGTCGTCCGGGACGACGAAGGACTGGTCCTCGTCGCTGCCCGTGTACGTGAAGTCCTGGCTGCCCGCAGGGTTGATGATCTTGTAGTGACCGCCGGTGGTGCCGATGTCTCCCGAGGCGGTGATGCGCCCCTTGACCACGAACCGTCCCGTCATGCCAGTTCCCCTCGCAGCGGGGTTCCCTTGGGGTCGAGGAAGTGCTTCCGCGTCGTGATGTCCTCGGTGGCCTCGACGGTGCCGGTGACGTCCGCGTCGCCCTCGACCGTCAGCGTGCCCTTCACCGTGGCCGCACCGGTCACCGTCAGCCCGGTGAGCTGCGGGTCCGGCACCGTCACCGTCGTCGTCAGGCAGTGCGTGGCCTGGTTGACGACGTACGTCAGGTAGAAGGTGGTGTCACGGGTGACCGTGCCCTTCCACTCCAGGTCACGGATGGTGTCCTTCTGCTGGTCGGCCGGCTTCGCGCCCGAGCCGTACGAGATCGTGTAGTCGAGCGTCGTCGGGCCGCGCCATGTGAGGTGGACGTCGCCGCCCGACGCCGCCTCCGGCTTGTCCGCACGGAAGTCGTTGACGATCTGGACGGGGATCTCCGGCGCCGGGAACTTCGTGAGCGCGCACGTCGTGTAGCCCGGGCTCACCGGCCAGTCGCCCAGCTTCGTCGTCGCCGTCTCGCGGATCTCGATCCGCGCCGTGCCCGGCTCCTTGCTGATGTGCAGGTTCTTGAGGGTGATGGTGATGCCGGAGCGGTCCACCGCCGCATTCTCGTCCTGGTGCGTGGCGCGGAAGTGCTCGTAGTCGCCCTTCGGCAGGGCGATGTCCGCGCCTTCCTGGAGCTGCTCCACGGTCCAGCCGGTGGCGCTGCCCTCGCCGTCCTTGTCGCCGTCCACCAGGCTCTGGGCGAGGTCGCCGTGCGGGAGGGAGAAGACGATCTCGCGGCAGTAGACGGATTCGGCGCCGCCGTTGGAGACGACGATGTGCAGCGTCGTGGGCGGGGCGCCTTCGGTCGCCGCGTACAGCGGGAACGGCTCGGTGATGACGGCGTAGTCCAGCAGCGGCTGGCCGAGGGGGGCCGGGTCGGTCACGGGCGGGGTTCCTTTCGGGGAAGAGGTCACTGGGCGGCACCGCCGTCGAAGGGGTTGGTCAGGCGCAGGAAGCCGGTGCGGACGACCGGGCCGTCCTCGTCCAGGCGGGCGTGCTGGTCGGCCTGGACGATCGGCCGGTGCTCCCAGTGGGCGGTGGTCTCCGTGTCGGGGAGGTCCAGTTCCGCCCAGTCCCACGTGCCCTGCGGGGACGCGGGGAACGGCAGGGCCAGCGGCTCGGGCGTGTGTGCGGTGGCCGGCAGCTTGCGGGTCGTGGTCAGCACCGGGCTCAGCCGCAGGGCCGGCTTCAGCGCCGCCATCGCGTTGCGCGTGAAGCGCGTCGGCAGGCGCAGGTCGGTGACGGGCAGCAGATCGGTCGTGGCGTGGACGGCGGCCCGGGGGTCGAGCAGCAGCGTCAGGTGGGTGTGCTCCTTGGAATCGGCCGCCAGGCGCGGCCAGTTCGCCTCGCCGATCTCGCTCACGTAACCGGTCGGCGTCCGGGTGTCCGGCGTGGCCACGGCGTGGAACGCCGAGTAGTCGGTCCCGGTGAAGTAGCCGATCAGGCCGTCGCCCTGCTGACCGGCGTTGCCGAGCCGGACCGGCCACCGGTAGGCCACGTGCGCGATCTGCTCGGGTACGTCCTGCCCGGTCCTCCCGGTCCGGTCCCACTCCAGCGGGGTACGCCAGTCGAGCGCGTACTGCCAGCCCGGGTCGGCGACCGGCGGCCCGTCCAGTTCGAAGCCGAGGCGGGCGCGAACGAGGGCGAGCGGCCGGCCGAGGAGCGCGCCGAGCACCTCGTCGCCGTACGGGTTGCCCGGGTCGATGCCGGTCAGCGCCCGGTCGACGGTGGAGAGCAGGTCGGCGAACGCGCCGGGGCCCTGGGCGACGAGCTCCCGCAGGAACGCGTACAACTGGGGCCGCACGGTGGCCAGGTCGTCGAGGGTCCGGACGGAGGAGTCCGGCAGCGCGTCCCAGCCGAGGACGGTGGTGACCCCGTCGGGCGAGGACGCGTCGGCGCGCAGCTTCAGCCGCAGCTCGCCCAGCGGGGTGCCGTCGGGCGCGTAGCAGAGCAGCGAGCGGTCCACGTAGCCGGGGATGATCCAGGCGCACACCGGGGTGGTGCCGGCCTCCAGCTCGACGAGCTTGTCGTCCTGCCGTTCGTCGACGAAGTCGAAGCGCAGCCGGGCGGGCTGGAGGAGGCGCGGCGGCAGCTGGACGAAGCGGTCCTTGAGCTCCGCCTCCGCGCGCTTCTCGCCGGGCAGCAGGCTGTCGCCCACGACGGGGTGGAGGTAGTCGGCGTCGCCGGGCAGCAGGACGTCCAGGCTCTGGCCGAACTCGTCGACGATGCTCAGCGCCGCCATGGCGAACTGCCCGGCGCGGATCCGGGAGAACCCGGACGGCAGCCAGCCCTCGAACGGCACCGGAAGGGGGCCCCTGTGCGCGAGGTGGTCACGGGCGTCGCCGACGAGGTCGCCGATCGCGCCGGGCGGGCTGAGGTTGGGGGCCTTGTCGCGGCCGGCGAACCGGTCGGTGAGGCCGTCCAGCTTCTGCGAGAGCAGGTCCAGGCCCTGGGCCTCCCCGGCGTCGGCGCCGTGGCGGTCGAGGCCGGCGCCGAGGGTCTGCTGGAGCAGGGGGACGAGGAAGCGCCGCCCGGTCACGTCGAGGGGGTGGTTCGTGTCGGCGTCGCCGCTGCCCCACTGGTAGCGGGTGCCGTCGAACGTCCAGTTCCCGTAGGGGACGTTCCAGTGCCTGACCTGCCACTGGTACAGCAGCGGCTTCCACGGCTGCCGCCACTGCGGCAGCGCGTTTTTCCCGAGCTGGTCGAGGAACTCGCCCAGAAGCGCTGCCACGACGGGCGGCAGCCCGTCCGCCTTGAGGCCGGCGAAGGCGTCGGGCAGCTTGCCGCCCACGGGGACGCCGCCCGTGATCTGCCCGGGCAGCCGGACCGGGAGCCCGTCCTTGCCGCCCGAGCCACCCGACAGCGCCGCGTGCGCCGCCGCGTGTCCCTTCGTCCCGGCCAGTACCACCGACGGGTCCGTCACCTGCCAGAACGGAGGCAGGGCCTCCCGGCGCAGCTCACAGCCGCCGGGCCGGCCGGCCGCGTACGTGGTGACGGCGCGCTCGGCCTCCGCCAGCTCCGCCTTCCGCCTGGCCACCTCGGCGGCGAGCCCCTGCGGGTTGGCCGGGTCGATCTCCGCACGCAGCTGCTCACGCGTGTACTGGCGCGGGATGAGGGGCAGTCCGTGGGTGTACCACAGCGCGTACAAGCGCTGCTGGAGGTAGGCGAGTTCGCGCGCCTTCTTGTCGTGGTCGGCCTGGAGAGCGTTGAGCCCCGCCAGCCACTGCTCCTGCTCGGGGGCCACCCCGGACCAGGTGACGGACTTCGGGTCGCCGGAGGCGTTGCCCTGGCCGCCGGTGTCGGCGAGCCGCCAGACGTAGCCGCCGGGCACCTGGGTGAACCAGCCCTTGTGGAGCTCCTGCGCGGTACGGATCCTGCCGTCCGGGCCGTCCAGGGTGTCGGTGAGGCCGCTGCTCAGCGCGTGCAGCAGGGCGTGGTCGGTGTGCTCAAGGGCGTTGCCGGATCCTTCGGGCAGGGCGGCGTGGGCCAGGGCCGTCAAGGCCGTGTGGGCTTCGTCCGCGCTGCTGCCGACCGCGATCGTGACAGCGCTCTTGTCCGGGCGGTCCGACGCGGGGGCATCGCCGTCCCGCTTCCAGGCCACGCCGGCGACCCGGCCGCAGTAGGTCGTGCTGCCGGGCTTCCAGCCGTCGGGCAGGCCGCCGTCCACCGTCCAGCCGAGCCCGGCCAGCACGCCCGCCGCCGTCGCGTCCGGCGCGGCGAGCAGGCGGCGCAGCTCCTCCTGGGCGGGGTCCGAGTACCAGCCGACGACCTGGTAGTCGACTGCGTCGGCCTGGTCGATGCCGGTGAGCGGGTCGTGCAGGGAGAAGACGTTCTGGTGGTACGGCTGGTAGGCGCTGAAGGTCATCAGGCCCGGGCCGACCGCCGTCAGGAACAGCTCCTTGCGCGACGCGTCGGAGCCGGCCGGCTCGCTCCACGCCTTGCCGTGCGGCCCCGGACCGATGTCGATGGCCTGGCCGGCCTTCGTCGTGATGATCGTGGAGCGGAAGGGCGTGACCGAGGGATCCTGGACGCCCGCCTTGAACGGGTGCACGAAGGGGGACGTGCCGTTCTCCGGGTGCAGGAAGTCGCTCTCCACCACCCAGGCCGCCAGCTGCTGCGGCTGGTCCTTGACGTACCGGACCACCAGCCAGCGGTTGGGCACGAGCGGGAACTCGGTGCGCCCGCCCGGGGTACGGGCCGCGCCCCTGCGCAGCGCCTCGGGCAGCTCCCAGCGCACGTACACGCCGTCGTACTGCTTGTACGCGCTGTCGTCCTCGCCCTCCTGCGTGGCGTTCCACGGCACTTCGTTGGTGAAGGGGTCCGGCTCGGGGGTGCGGTTGTGGCGCAGCAGGTTGAAGTTGGGCTGCCAGCGGCGGAAGCCCTGGCCGTCCCGCTGGCGGAGCGTCTGGTTGACCACCAGGGCGTCCACGGTCACCGGGACGATGAGCGTGTCGTCTCGGTCAGCCATTGCGGTGGTCTCCTGTCGTGACGGGTGCGGTGGTGAAGGTGCGGCGCTGGGCGGCGTTGATCATCTGGATGGCGAACCGGGCGGGGCTGAGGGGCGGTTGCAGCTGGAGCGCGCCGGCGAGCCCGTGGGCGAGCTTGCCGATACGGAGCACGGTGTCGGGTTTCCCGTCCCCCGGCTCGCGTACGTAGTCGCGCAGTCCGGGCTGCTGCGGGAAGAACTTGCCCGGCAGTTCCTGCCCGATGGGCCCGGTCGCCTCGTCGACCGACCGTAGCCGGATGATGCCGTCGTCCAGGGGCGCGGCGGCACGGCCGTCGTCCGGTTCGTCGATGCCGAAGTGGACGCCCTGCTGGGGCTCGGCGATCTCGACCCGGCCCGGTACGCCCTCGAAGAGGACGAGCAGCACGTCCTCGGCGAGCGCCTCCCGGCGCAGGACGCGCAGCGGGGTCTCGCCGTCGGTCGCGTGGGGGTTCGCGTACGGGCGGACCTCCAGTGCCGGCCAGCCGCTGACCAGCTTGGACCGCAGCAGCAGGCCCGTGACGGGGGCGGTGGGCTCCGGCAGCGCGCCCTGGGGGCCGAAGAGCAGGTCGTCGCCGGTGAAGTCGAAGCGGTGGGCGAGGCCGGCGCTCAGGGCGCCCTCGACCAGGGTGGTCGTCCAGTCGGCGTCCACGTGGAAGAAGCGCAGGCTCTCGGCCGGGAGCATGCGGGCGTCGGGGACGAGGTGGGCGAAGGGGACACCCGTGAGGTTCCGCAGCCGCAGCAGCCAGTCGCGTACGGCGGTGAAGTCCTCGTCCGGGCCTTCGGGCCTGCCGCTGCCGCCGGTGATGTCGCCGACGCCCTTGTCCAGCCGGTCGCGCAGGTCGGCGTCCGTGCGCAGCCGCTCGACGGTGATGTCGGCGAGGGCGGGCAGGGCGGTCGCGTCGGCCGCCGGGGTGACCGCAGGCCGGGCCGCGTTCGCGGCGGCGGAGGCGAGGACGGGCTGCCGGTGGAGCTCACGGAGGTGGCCGGCGAGGCCGCCCGCGGCCAGGTGCTCGATCCGGGCGCGGGCGGCGACGGCCGGTGCGGGGTTCAGGGCCCGCTCGGCCGCCGTGCGCACCTTGCCGCGCAGCCGCAGCAGGGCCGCGGCGAACTGGTGGTCGGCGAGGGCGACGCCCCGGCCCGCCGTGAAGGCGGTGGCGAGGGAGACGTCGAAGACGCCGTACTCCTCCAGGTGGATCAGGGCCTCGGCCGCGCACCGGCGCCGGTCCTGTGCGGCCTGTTCCTTGACGGGCTCCGCGACGAACGGCCCCCGGTACCAGCCGAAGGTGGCGCGCCCCGACTCGGTACGGCAGGAGACGGGCAGGTATCCGTCGCGCAGCCGGTCGGCGACCGCCTGCTGTTCGGGGCCGGACAGCGGCAGGTCGCCCACGGGGACGCGCAGCAGCAGCTCGTTGCCGTCCTTGCCCTCGGTGTCGACGAAGTGCTCGGTGAGGGCGGCGAAGCCGGGGGCGTGGTCGGTGAGGGTCTCGAAGGACCAGGACCACAGGGAGATCAGCCGCAGCCTCTCGTCCGGGCCGGTGTACGCCTCCTCGCCCTCCTTCCCGCTGGGCAGGCGGTCCAGCCAGCCCTCCAGGGACACGAGGTGGGCGATGTAGCGTCCGCCGTCGGGGCTGGGCAGCCGGTTGCCGGTGACGACGGCGTAGTCGCCGATCCGGATGGTGTCCTCGGTGAGGGTGACGCCCTGGTGCTGTGTGTTGACGTGCCGGACGTGGGTGAGGAGCGGCAGTTCGTCCTGGGCGGGTGCGACGGCGTGGAAGACGGCGCGGGGCACGAGGACGGTGCGGCACACGCGCTGCAGCTCGTCGTCCGCGATCGGCTCGGCCTTGGTGTCGAAGGCGGGCAGGACGACGCCGTCCTCGTGGCCGGTGAGCTGGGCGACGGTGCGCTGGTCGTCCTGGCTCGGGCCCAGGCAGTGCGGGTCGTCGGGCAGTTCGCCCTCGCCGAAGACCAGGAGGGCGAGCCAGGGCAGACGCTTCCCGTCGCCGTCCGTGTGCTCCTCCCGCTCCCAGGGGAGCGTGGGCCGGTCGAGCGTGATGTGCGGCAGCACGTCGTCGTACAGGCCGGTGGCGCCGGGCGGCGGGTAGGCGCCGTGCACCCACTCGGGCTCCACGGCGAACCGGGGCGCCCGCACGTCGATGTGCCGGGTCACCGGCTTCTCGGCCGTCGGCAGGTAGCCGTCCGGGCCGTTGGTCAGGGTCTGGTACGCCGTGAGGGTGTACGTGCCCGCCGTGATCTGCGGGACGAGCGAGTCGCGGAACTCGACGTTCAGCGAGGGGTCGGGGTCGGGTCCGGGGTCGGAGAGGTGCTCGGGCCGGCTCACGCCGCACCGCCTTCCTGGGTTCGTGAGTTGTCGGCGGCCGGGAGGGTGACGGCCAGCGCCAGCGGGTCGTCGGGGAGCGTGACCGTGTCGGGCAGCAGGACGGGCGGGGTGGCGGCCACGTCGACGACCCGGAGCGTCCGGTCCTTCGCCAGGGCGACGTAGAGCCGGTCACCGGCGGTCGACACGGCGAGCGCGATCGGCTGCGGGCCGACCCAGAGGGGCTCGCCCGCCTCCACGGGCTTGTCGGCCGAGGCGCCCGAGGTGTCGAAGACGGAGACCGTGCCGGCGGTGGCGCTCGCCACGTAGAGCCGGGTGCCGTCCGGGGAGGCGACCAGGGCGCTGGGGTCGGTGCCGGTGCGCAGGGTCGTGACCACGGTGTCGGCGGCCTCCTCGCCGGTGGCGTCGACGTCGACGACCGTGACGGTGGACCTGCCGGCGTTGAGAGCGTAGAGCCAGCGGCCCTTGGGGTCGACGGCCAGGCGGGTCGGGGCGGGACCGGCGTACGGCCATGCCTGCCCGGTGGGGTTGGCCAGGCTGGAGACGTCGACCTTCACGACCCTGTCCTCGGCGGGCAGGGCGATGTACACGTGCTGATGTTGCTCGTCCCACGGGAGGGCCGGAGCCACGTCCGCGGGGATCGCCTGCCGCCAGTCCCGCGTCATCACGCCGTACTCGTGAACCCTCTTCGCCGTTTCTCCGCTCAGGTCGAGGATCACCATCTGGTTCGGCTGCGGGTAGGTGACGTAGGCCCACTTGCCGTCGGGCGAGTACGCCGCTCCGCGCGCGTTCTGCGCCAGAGCGAAGGAACTCGCGTCCAAGGCAACCGCCTTGCCGGGCTGATCGGCCGAGGTGTCGAAGACATCGATGTGCTCCGAGCCGCCGACCGCGTACAGCCGGCTGCCGTCCGGGCTGACGGCCAGGTGCGTGGGGTCCTCATGCTGAAGGGCGAGGGGCGCGTACGCGGTCAGGCCCTGGGCGTCGACCGGGGTCACCGTCTGGCCGGCGCCCAGCACGTACAGCCGCTCGCTGACGGTCGGCTCGCCCGGGACCGTACCGGCGATCGGCGCCGTGACGTCGCCCGCCACCAGGGTGTCGTCGGCGACCAGCCTGCCGTTGGTGCCCGGGCTGACGCCCAGGTCGCCCATCGCGGCGAACAGCCGGTCGCGGGACTGGTCGATCAGCGTCCCGGACATCGCGCCGGTGGCGGCGCCCAGACGCGGCGAGATGCGGGCCATTTCCGCGATCGGCTCGACGGCCGCCTCGGCCGCGACGGTCTGCCGGACCGCCGCCGGCGCGTGCAACGGAAGCGTCCCGTCCGGCCTGCGGTCGTCGTGCGCCAGCACGCCCGCCTTGATCGGACCCGGTGTGTCGCCCTCGGCGGGCGGCGGCAGCCGCAGGTCGACGCCCATGAGCTGGTCGTCCACCCACTGCGGGCCGTCGGCCTTGAGGTCGCCGTCGTATGCGCCCCACAGGGCGGCGGGCAGGCTCGCCCGGTTCTCTGCGGCCCGTCCGGCGTACCAGGTGCCGAGGACGGGCTGGTCGGTGCCGGTGTCCTTGGTCAGGGTGACGGTGAGGACCGAGTCGAGACCCTTGCCGTCGTCGCGCCGGGGACGGATGTCGACCTTGTGGCCGGTGACGGTCGTGGCGTCCTGGCCCGTACCGAGCCGCAGCTCGGAGACGGGCACGGCCGTGCGGACCGCGAAGGAGAACGCGCCGGGGCCCACGACCCACAGCTCCTTGCCCTGCGCGTCCTTGGCGCGCGCGGGCGACAGACCGGCGGTCGGCATCAGCCGCACCGCGTCCTGCGCGGCGGGCAGTTGCCCCAGCACCTCCGGCCAGGTGGCCGCGCGGCCGTCCTGGGCGCTGCCGTCGCCGAAGGCGATGGTGAAGGAGATGAACCACAGGTGGACGGTGACCTCACCGGCCGTCGGCGGCCCCCACAGCCGCAGCGATGCGCCGACCTCCACGCTGATCGTCTCGCGCACCAGCCATAGGTCGAGGGTGTAGCTGACGCCGATGCTCACCTCGATGCCGACGTCGAAGTGGAACGGGGCCCACTCGATGAGCATGTTGGCGCCGGCCTTCAGCCAGGCGTGGAGGTCGCCGGAGCGGAAGTTCACGTCCAGCGCGCCACCGGCCATGACGGCGCCCGGGGTGAGGGCGAAGTACGAGCCGCCGCTGATCGTCAGCTCGGAGGTGACGGGCCAGTTGAAGCCCAGCCTCGGCACCGTCGGGTAGTGGGCGGGGACGGGGAAGTCCGGGTGGTAGCCGCCGAGCGTGAGGACGAAGTCGCCCGCGTGGGCGTCGTCGAACCATGTGTACAGCGCGAAGCCGCCGGTCAGGACGCACGCCTCGTCGATGAGGAACGAGCCCGGCGCGAGCTGCGCGGCTATCTTCAGGGTGGGTTCGCTCTGGCGGTACTTGGCGGAGATGCCGAGCCGGGCCCGCGCGTACGCCTTCACGCCGACGTCCTTGGGGAAGCGCGCGTCCGCCGTGCCCAGGACGGCGACGGCGAAGTCGTCGCCGACCTCCAGGACGAGCAGGGCCTGCCCCTGCAGGAACTCGAAGACCTTGAAGCCCAGTCCGGCCACGAACCACAGCTGTCCCGGCCGGGGCCGCACCCAGGCGTCGTCGCCGCTGCCCATGAGCGTGGCGAGGACGTCCATGGGGTCGGCGTCCGCGGACGGCTGCTCTTTGGGGTCCATGTCCTTGAGGAACGGGAAGTGGAGGGCCTCGTCGCCCTCGGGGAGCCGCAGATCGGTGTTGAAGCCGAATCCAGCCATGATCTCGGTGACCTGGACGGGCGGCGGGCCACCGAACTCCCCGGTCACCTTGCCGAACAGGAACATGGACGGCTCGCCGTCCTTCTTGTCCCGCGCGTACGCGCCGAGGGCGGTGATGCCGAACTTCTCGGCGGACAGCGCCAGCACGCCCTCGACCAGCGGGTCATAGCGCTCGTCGCTCTTGTACACCAGCCCGCCCGCAATCGCGAGGGGCGGGCGGGAGTAGGCGACGCTGATGCCGTCGAGCCGGAAGCTCAGACCGCCGTCCTTGAGGGATACTCCCACGCCGAGCCCCTGGACGCCGAGTTCGAGGCCGGCCATGCCGAGGGACGCGTCGAAGAGCACCCAGACGGTGTCGCCCGCGAGGCCGGCGCCGATCCGGCGCAGGCGCAGGGGACCGACGGAGCGCTGGACGTCGGCCCAGGCGACGAGGGGCAGGCTGCCGGAGGCCGAGGCCGCCGCTGCCAGGACAGGGCTGCCGTCCTCGCGGATCAGCCGGGGCGACTGGGGCTCCTGCGGCGAGGGGGGCGTCTTGCCGCCCGTGCCGCCGCGCACGACGAGCGAGGTGGTCTCGGAACGTCCGGGCAGCTGGAGGTCGACGAGGAAGGCCAGGCCCTCGACCAGCCCATCGGCCGGCAGGACCGGCAGCGTGGAGTCGGTCGTGGACAGCACCTTGTTGAGCTCGCCGATCCGCTCGGCGGTCAGGTTCCGGGAGGCGATGAGCACCCCCAGGCCGCGCAGTCCGGCGTCCTGCCCGTCGGGTATCTGCCCGTGCAGCAGCGGTACCTGCGAGAGCATGGCCTCCAGCGTCAACCCGACGCGGACGACCCATACCCTCTGCTCCTTGGGCTCCGGCTGGTCCGACACGAAGACGAGCGAGTCGCCACCGCTCCCGCCCTGGCCGCCTGCGGCGGCGAGCACGAGGGCCTTACGGGCGGCGGAGTAACCGAAGACGAGCTTGCTGACGCTCCCGAGCCGGGCCAGGACGTCGGCGGCCGCAGCGTCCTGCACGCCCAGCAGTGCGGCCAGGTCGGCGAGGGTGACACCCTCGGTGTCCTGGCAGGTGGCGGAGAAGTCCGCGTGCTGCGCGTCCTCGACGGTGAAGGTCAGGACGCGGGGGTCGGTGTCCTGGGGGGCGGGCAGGGTCAGCGAGAGATGGGCGGCGTACTCCTGCTCGTAGCCGGCCTCGCCCTCGCCCGTCCGCTTGGTCAGGGTCGCCTGGACGCCGAAGTCCGCGGTGACGTCCCCCAGCGGCACGGCGGCGTCGACCTCGACCCGGAACCCGGGGGTCGCGCCCCGGTCGTAGCCCAGCGCGAGGCGTTCGAGCTCGATGCCCTTGAGCACGGGCGGCGGCGTGACGCCGAACAGGCCGAAGAACGCCTCGGCGATGTCGAGCCGTTTTCCTTCCTCGGGCTCGATGACGAAGTCGTAACTCGTGCGGTCGGCTTCGAAATCGACCGAGCAGGTGAGGGTGAGGGCGTCGCCGTCCGGTAATGCGACGTCCGCCTGGGCGGAGAGCTTGCGGACGGCGGCGCCGTCGAACATACGGATCTCGTAGACCAGCACGAGATCGCGCAGACCGAGGTCGGCCAGCGCCCCGAGAAGGGGGTTTCCGCTCAGCGGCAGGGCGATCTGGACGCCGATGACGTCGTCGCCGCCGGCGGGTTCCTCGTTCTCGGCGAAGAACCACAGCGATACCGTCGGGCCGTCCTGGGAAAACGTTCCGCTGAGCCGCAGGTTCGCGGGGTCCGTTTCCGTGACCGTGAGCTCGGCGCCTACGGTCAGCCACTTGGCGAGCGCGTCGGGATTGACCGCGTTCTTGAGGTCGCCCAACGCACCGGGAAGGCCGTCCGGAAGGGCCACCTCCGATTTCGGGGAAAGACTGGTGAGCCATTCCTTGAGCTCGTCGACGGTCATCGCCACAACGCATTCCCTCCCGACCGTTCTGGCCGCGCTGGGCACGGGCCGTCATGGGTGTCGAAACACAAAATCAGGCGGGACGGTAACAGCTCCGCGATCATGGCCGGAGGCGATCCGGCCAGACCCCCGTCGGGCGATTTGTCATGATGTACCGCTCTTCAGTGCCGAACCCCGCAGAAATCCGGCCATACTTTGTCGCTTCCCATGGCCATGACAGTCTCGAAACCGCTCCTGCGGCGGCCCGTCCGAAAACTGCCGTCACCTGCATGCGCACGCGTACTGTGCCCCCCCTGCCGGACCAGTCGACCACTCCAGGACGAGGCGCATGCCCGACACGAAGACCAAGAGGCCCAAGGCCCCGGACCTCAAGAGCAACCTCCTGCACGGCGGCAGCCGGATGGACACCTGCCCGCGCTGCGGGCAATGGCGTGGCAGAAAAGGGAAGAACAGCCACGGAATCCCGGAGGTGACCGAGAGCCCGGCGCTTCGGACGGCGCTGGGGCGGATCCTGTTCGAGGTCCGGGCGGACACATCCACCCGGAAGAAGAAAAAGAACGGGAAGGAGGTGGACACCACTCTGCAGCAGGAAGCATTCATGATCGGGGTACTGGAGGCCAAAATACGCGGCCACGAGTACCACTTCGTCGCTTCCAGCGGAGTCGAGGCCACGCCCTGGGTCCAGCAGAAGCACCTCAAGAGCCTGGACCGCCCGAAAATCTGGACCGTCACCGACAAGCTGGTTCCCAGCTCCCGCAAGGGCTGGAAGAACCTCCGGTGGGGAAGTTTCGACCTGCCGAGCAGCATACGGAGGGTCACCAGTCCGTGTGCCGCCATGAAACTCCTGCTCGTCCTGGCGGACAACGTCGCCGGTTCGCAGCCATGGGGGCCCGTGGAATATGTGCGGATCGCCGAGGAGTACTACGTGGGCCCCGATCACGTTCCCGAGAGCGACGACAATCCGACCTGGCGCGGCGAGGGCGCGGCCTGCTCCTGGACGGCCCACTCCTGCGGCCCCTGCGAGGCACGCATCCCCTATCTGATCTGCGACCGCCCGGCTGAGGACTGAACCGCCGGCACCCCCGCTCCGATGCCGCGGGGGTGGCGTCTCGTAGGGGCGGCAGCCCCTGGTCAGCCGCGGGCCGTCAGCCGCGGACCGTCAGGAGCGCCGGCAGCGCGTCGAGCGTCGTCCGGAGCGAATCCGCCGGTACGCCGCCGCCCTGGGCGACCTCCGCCGTTCCGCCGCCGCGGCCGCCCAGCAGGGACTTCACCAGTGTTGCGGCCGACAGGCCGGCCGCCGTCGCCGCGCCGTTGAGGGCGACGGCCAGGACCGCGCGGCCGCCGTCCGTCGTGGCGCCGATCGCCGCGAGGCCGGGCCGGTGCGCGGGCAGGTGGTCGCGGGTGGCGAGGGCCAGGGCGCGGGCGTCGCCGTCCGTCGTGGCGGTGACGACGAGCGTGCCGTGCACGTCGGTGGCCGCGGCGGCGAGTTCCGTGGCGCGGGCGAGGGCCGTGCGCCGGCGCAGTTCCTCGGCGCGCTGGTCGGCGGCCTTGAGCCGGTCCAGGAGGCCGGCGACGCGCTCGGGCAACTGGGCACGGGGGGCCTGGAGCTGTTCGGCGAGGCGGGTGACCAGGTCGCGTTCGCGGGCGAGGTAGCCGAAGCCTTCGAAGCCGACCGCGGCCTCCAGGCGGCGCATGCCGGCGCCGACGGAGGTTTCCGACGTCAGGGCGACGAGCCCGATCTGCGCGGCGTGTTCGACGTGGGTGCCGCCGCACAGTTCGCGGGACCAGGCGCCGCCGATCTCCACGACCCGTACCCGTTCCCCGTACGTCTCGCCGAAGAGGGCGAGGGCGCCGAGTTCCTTGGCCTCGGGCAGGGACATCCAGCGCACGTCGACCGGCAGGTCGCGGCGCAGGGCGCGGTTGGCGGCCTCCTCGATCTCGCTGCGGGCGGCGGGGCCGAGGGCGCCGCGCCAGGGGAAGTCCAGGCGCAGGTAGCCGGGCCGGTTGTAGGAGCCGGACTGCAGGGCGGTGGGGCCGAGGACCTGGCGCAGGGCGGCGTGCAGCACGTGGGTGCCGGAGTGGGCCTGCCGGGCGCCCAGGCGCCATTCGGGGTCGACGGCGGCCCGTACGGTGTCTCCCACCACGAGTTCGCCGGAGGTCACCCGCACCTGGTGCACCACCAGTCCCGGCAGGGGCCGCTGGACGTCGAGCACCTCGGCTTCCACCGATGCCCCGGTCAGGGCGCCGGCGTCGCTGTCCTGGCCGCCGGACTCGGCGTAGAAGGGGGTGCGGTCGAGGACGACGGAGGCGATCCGTCCGGCGGCCAGGGACGGCAGCGGGCCGGTGGGGCCGAGCACGGCGAGCACGCGGGAGTCGGTCGTCAGCGTGTCGTACGCCCGCCAGTCGGTGGGCCCGTGCGCGTCGAGGACGGTGCGCAGGGCGCCGGTGTCGAGGGCGCCGCCGGACTTGCGGGCCCGGGCGTCGGCCCGGGCGCGCTCGCGCTGCTCGGCCATGAGGGCGGTGAAGCCCTCGCGGTCGACCTCGACGCCCTGTTCCTCGGCCATCTCCAGGGTGAGGTCGATGGGGAAGCCGTAGGTGTCGTGCAGCAGGAACGCCTTGGGGCCGGGCAGCAGGTGGCCGCCCTCGGCCTTGACCTCGGCCACGGCCGTGTCCAGCACGGTGGTGCCCTGGCGCAGCGTGGCGCGGAAGGCGTCCTCCTCGGCGTACGCCTGCTGGGAGATGCGGGCGAAGTCCTCGGCGACCTCGGGGTAGCCGGCCGTCATGCAGTCGCGGGCGGCGGGCAGCAGTTCGGGCAGGGCCGGGTCCTCGTACCCGAGCAGGCGGACGGAGCGCACGGCGCGGCGCAGGATGCGGCGCAGGACGTAGCCGCGGCCCTCGTTGCCGGGCGCGGTGCCGTCGGCGAGCAGCATCAGGGCGGTACGGACGTGGTCGGCGACCACGCGCAGCCGTACGTCGGCCCGGTGGTCGGCGCCGTAGCGGACGCCGGTGAGCTCGGCGGCGCGGTCGAGGACGGGCCGGGTCTCGTCGATCTCGTAGAAGCTGCCGGCGTCCTGCAGCAGGGTGGCCATGCGTTCCAGGCCCATGCCGGTGTCGATGTTGCGGCGGGGCAGTTCGCCGAGGATCGGGTAGCCGGTCTTGCCGGGGCCCTCGCCGCGCTCGTACTGCATGAAGACGAGGTTCCAGAACTCCATGTAGCGGTCCTCGTCGACCGCCGGGCCGCCCGCGCGCCCGTAGGCCGGGCCCCGGTCGTAGTACAGCTCGGAGCAGGGGCCGCAGGGGCCGGGGACGCCCATGGACCAGAAGTTGTCCTCGTCGCCGCGGCGCACGATGCGCTCCTCGGGCAGCCCCGCCACGCGCCGCCAGATCGCCGCGGCCTCGTCGTCGGAGTGGTGGACGGTGACCCAGATGCGCTCGGTGTCGAGCCCGTAGCCGCCGTCGGCGACGGGTGAGGTGGACAGCTCCCAGGCGTGGGAGATGGCCTCCTCCTTGAAGTAGTCGCCGAAGGAGAAGTTGCCGTTCATCTGGAAGAACGAGCCGTGGCGCGTGGTCTTGCCGACCTCCTCGATGTCGAGGGTGCGCACGCACTTCTGCACGCTGGTCGCGCGCGGCCACGGCGGCGCCGCCTCGCCGGTGAGGTACGGCTTGAAGGGCACCATGCCCGCGTTGACGAACAGCAGCGTCGGGTCGGGCGTGGGCAGCGGGGCGCTGGGGACGACGGTGTGGCCGCGCGCGGCGAAGAAGTCGAGGAAGCGGCTGCGGATGTCGGCGGTGCGCAAGGTGCCCTCCAGGGCTCTCGACAGGGGATCTTCGGGCGGTGCGGTGCGAGGCGGGGCGTCAGGCGGCGCGGGCGTGGCCGGCGGTGGGGTGCAGCGTGGCGTACTCCAGGGGCGCGGACGGGTCGATCGACACGTCGAGCGGCGCGGGCTCGGCCCCGGCACGCACCAGCAGGTCGCCGACGGCGGCGATCATCGCGCCGTTGTCGGTGCACAGGCGCAGCGGCGGCACGCGCAGCTCGATGCCCGCAGCATCGCAGCGTTCCTGGGCCAGGGCCCGGACCCGGGAGTTCGCGGCCACGCCGCCGACCACGACGAGCGTGCCGACGCCGTGGTCGGTGCAGGCGCGCACGGCCTTGCGGGTGAGGACGTCGGCGACGGCCTCCTGCAGGGAGGCGGCGCCGTCGGCCACCGGCAGCGGCCGGCCGGCGGCGCGGTGCTGCTCGGCCCAGCGCGCGGCGGCGGTCTTCAGGCCGGAGAAGGAGAAGCCGTACGGGTCGTCGCGGGGGCCGGTCAGCGGGCGGGGGAAGGCGACGGCGCCCGGGTCGCCCTCGCGGGCCGCCCGGTCGACGGCGGGGCCGCCCGGGTAGGGCAGCCCGAAGACGCGGGCGACCTTGTCGAAGCACTCGCCGGCCGCGTCGTCGAGGGTGTCGCCCAGGTGCACGATCGGGTCGCGGGCGAGGTCCCGTACGAGGAGGAGGGAGGTGTGGCCGCCGGAGACGATCAGCACCATGCAGGGGTTGGGCAGCGGGCCGTGTTCGAGGGTGTCGGCGGCGACGTGCCCGGCGAGGTGGTGCACGCCGTACAGCGGTACGTCGAGCGAGTAGGCCAGGGACTTGGCGGCGGCGACGCCGACCTGCAGCGCGCCGGACAGGCCGGGGCCGGTGGTCACGGCGACGGCGTCGATGTCGCGCAGGGTCAGCCCGGCGTCGGCGAGGGCCGCCCGGACGACGGGGTTGGCGGCGTGCACGTGCGCCCGTGCGGCGATCTCCGGGACGACGCCGCCGTAGCGGGCGTGCTCGTCCATGCTGGACGCGACCGCGTGGCCCAGCAGCCGCCCGTCGCTGACGAGACCGGCGCCGGTCTCGTCGCAGGACGACTCGATACCCAGCACCACCGGTGAACGCCTCACGGCCACGCCTCCGCCTCCTGCGAATCTTCTGTAAATGCACATTGTATGCAGCAGGGTCCCGCCGCTCGGCTCGTCCCCGCAGGTCAGTAGAGTTCCCCTGCCCCTGATCACCTGATCGCCGCCGGATTTCCGAGGTACGCCGCCGTGAGCCAAGCCCCCGCCCCCGTGACGGTCGTCGGCATCGGCGCGGACGGCTGGGAGGGACTGGCCCCGCTCTCACGGCAGGCGCTGCGCGAGGCCGAGGTCCTGCTCGGCGGCCCCCGGCAGCTCGACCTGCTGCCGGCCGGCGAGTGCGCCGGCGAGCGCGTGGCCTGGCCCTCGCCGCTGCGCCCCGCCGTCCCGGGCCTGCTGGCGGAGCATGCAGGCCGCCGGGTCTGCGTCCTGGCCAGCGGCGACCCCACGTTCTTCGGCATCGGCCGCACACTGGCCGAAGTGCTCGGCGGCACCGAGCGGCTGCGCGTGCTGCCGCACCCCTCCTCCGTCTCCCACGCCTGCGCCCGCCTCGGCTGGCCGCTGGAGGAGACGGAGGTCGTCAGCGCCGTGGGCCGCCCGCTGGCCGCGCTCGCCGCGGCACTCCACGACGGCCGCCGGGTGCTGCTGCTCAGTGCCGGCGCCGGCACGCCCGCCGAGGTGGCGCACCTGCTGTGCGAGCGCGGTTTCGGGCCGAGCCGGCTGAGCGTTCTCGAACAGCTGGGCGGCGAGCGCGAGCGCCGCACGGACGGTACGGCCGAGGACTGGCCCCACCCGCCCGGCGACGCCCTCAACGTCGTGGCCGTCGAGTGCCGGCGCGCCCCCGGCGCGCCCCGGCTCGGGCTCACCCCCGGCCTGCCGGACGACGCCTTCGCCCACGACGGCCAGCTGACCAAGCGTCACGTACGGGCCGCCACGCTCGCCGCCCTCGCTCCCGCCCCCGGCGAACTGCTGTGGGACGTCGGCGGCGGCTCCGGCTCCGTCGCCGTCGAATGGATGCGCGCCCACCGCTCCTGCCGGGCCGTCAGCATCGAGCGCGACCCCGTACGCGCCGGGCGCATCACCCGCAACGCCGACACCCTCGGCGTCCCGGGGCTGCGCGTGGTCACCGGTGCCGCCCCCGCCGCGCTCGCCGGGCTGCCCACGCCCGACGCCATCTTCATCGGCGGCGGCCTGACCGCCCCCGGGCTGCTGCAGGCGTGCTGGGACGCCCTGCCCGCCGGCGGCCGGCTCGTGGCCAACACCGTCACCCTGGAGTCCGAGGCGCTCCTGGCCGCCTGGTACCGGCGCCACGGCGGCGACCTGACCCGCCTGGCCGTCGCCCACGCCGTCGGCGTCGGCGGCTTCACCGGCTGGCGGCAGGCGATGCCGGTCACCCAGTGGTCGGTCGTCAAGTCCGCCCCGAACGAAGGAGAGTCCCCCGCATGACCGTGTACTTCATCGGGGCCGGCCCCGGCGCCGCGGACCTCATCACGCTGCGCGGCGCCCGGCTGCTCGCCCGCTGCGGGGTGTGCCTGTACGCCGGCAGCCTCGTGCCGCCGGAGCTGCTCGCCGAGTGCCCGCCGGACGCCCGGCTCGTCGACACCGCCCGCCTCGACCTGGACGCGATCACGGCCGAGTTCGTCCGCGCGCACGAGGCCGGAGCGGACGTCGCCCGCCTGCACTCCGGCGACCCGTCGGTCTACAGCGCCGTCGCCGAGCAGATGCGCCGCCTGGACGCCGCCGGCATCCCGTACGAGATCGTGCCCGGCGTGCCCGCCTTCGCCGCGGCCGCGGCCGCGCTCGGCCGCGAGCTGACCGTGCCCACCGTCGGCCAGACCGT
Source organism: Streptomyces luteosporeus (assembly GCF_039532865.1). NCBI lineage: Bacteria > Bacillati > Actinomycetota > Actinomycetes > Kitasatosporales > Streptomycetaceae > Streptomyces > Streptomyces luteosporeus. The sequence continues at coordinate 69,282 of NZ_BAAASL010000012.1, read as the reverse complement.
CGTCCTCACCCGCGTCGCCCAGCGCGCCACCCCGATGCCGCCCGGCGAGGACCTCGCCACCCTCGGCCGCAGCGGCGCCCTGCTCGTGATCCACCTGGCCGCCCGGCACGCCGACCGCGTCGTCGCCGAACTGCTCCCCCACTACGGGCCCGACTGCCCGGCCGCCGTCGTCGCCATGGCCAGCCGCCCCGACGAGATCGTGCTGCGCGGCACCCTCGCCGGCATCGCCGACCAGGTGCGGGCGGCGGGCGTCGTGCGCACGGCGGTCATCCTCGTGGGGCGCACCCTGGCGGCCGAGCAGTTCCCCGACAGCTTCCTGTACTCCACCGAACGCGACCGGGACACCTGCGGTCGCACCGTCCCGCTCTGACCGGCGCTTGACCCTCACACCGTGTCAGGCGGTGCAGTGATCCCACCATGTTCACCATCGGAGACTTCGCCCGCCACGGCCGGGTGTCCGTGCGCATGCTGCGCCACTACGACACCATAGGACTGCTGCGCCCCGCCCGTACCGACCCGCACAGCGGCTACCGGTACTACGCGGCCGGCCAGCTCTCCCGCCTCAACCGCATCATCGCCCTCAAGGACCTCGGCTTCACGCTGCACCAGGTGCTGACGATCGTCGACGAGGAGGTCGGCACCGAGGAACTGCGCGGCATGCTGCGGCTGCGCCGGGCCGAACTGGCGGCGGCCGTCGACGCGGCCACGACCCGGCTCGGCCAGGTCGAGGCGAGGCTCCGCACCATCGAGAGCGAGGGTCACATGAGCAGCGACGACGTGGTCGTCAAGAGCGTGCCCGCGGTACGGGTCGCCGAACTGAGCGCCCCGGCCGCGAGCTACGAGCCGCACGACATCTCCCCCGTGGCCGAACCGCTCTTCGCCGAGCTGTGCCGCCGGCTGGAGGCGGCCGGCGTCGAGACGACGGGACCGGGCATCGCCCTGTACGAGGACGCGCCGGACAGCGAGGGGATCATCGTGCGCGCCGCGATGCCGGTGGCGCCGGACACGCGGGGCGACGGCTTCACCGTCACCGACCTGCCGGCCCTGCCCGAGGCGGCCACCATCGTCCACCACGGCCTGATGGACGACTGCCTGCCCACCTTCCAGACGCTGGCGCGCTGGATGGACGCGAACGGCTACCGCTCGGCGGGCTACGCGCGCGAGCTGTACCTGGAGTACGACCCGGCCGACCCGGCGCGCTGCGTGACCGAACTCCAGGAACCGCTCACGCGGGACTGACCCGTCCTCAACCGCCGCGCGGACCCCTGGCGTCCGCGCGGCCCACGATCGTGCCGGCGCGGTCGATGCACAGGACGTCGACCGCGACCGGCGCCCCGCGCAGCACCCCCAGCGCCTCCTCGCGCGCCGCCGCGGCCACCAGGTCGCCCAGCGGCACGCCCCGCGCCGCGCACAGCTGCAGGGCCTCCAGGCCCGTGTTGGCACAGGTCACCGCCGCGGCCAGCGCCTCGTCGGCGCCGCCGTGGCGGGCGAGCTGCGCCAGGAACTCCTTGTTCACCTGCGAGCGCGACGAATGCAGGTCCAGATGCCCGGCCGCCAGCTTCGACAGCTTCGCGAACCCGCCGGCGATCGTCAGCCGGTCCACCGGATGCCGGCGGATGTACTTCAGCACCGCCCCCGCGAAGTCCCCCATGTCCAGCAGGGCGTCCTCCGGCAGCCCGTGCACCGCCACCGCGACCTTCTCCGACGTCGACCCCGTACACCCCGCCACGTGCCGGCGGCCCGCGGCCCGGGCGACGTCCACGCCGCGGCGGATGCTGTCGATCCACGCCGAACACGAATACGGCACGACGATGCCGGTCGTCCCCAGGATGGAGATGCCGCCCAGGATGCCCAGGCGGGGGTTCCACGTCGAGCGGGCGATCTCCTCGCCGTGATCGACCGACACCTCGATCTCCACGTCGCCCGTGCCGCCGTGCCGCGCCGCCACCTCGGCGACGTGGTCGCGCATCATCGAGCGCGGCACGGGGTTGATGGCCGGCTCCCCGACCTCCAGCGGCAGCCCCGGCCGGGTCACCGTGCCCACGCCCGGACCGGCCCGGAAGACCACCCCCGAGCCGGGCGGCAGCAGCCGCACCGTGGCACGCACCAGTGCGCCGTGCGTGACGTCCGGGTCGTCGCCCGCGTCCTTGACTATCCCCGCCATCGCACTGCGGCCGTCCGCCTCCAGCCGCTCGGCGGCCAGCGCGAACGCCGGCGTCTGGCCCTTGGGCAGGGTGATGCCCACCGGGTCCGGGAAGTCGCCGGTCAGCAACGCGGTGTACGCGGCCGTGGTGGCCGCCGTGGCACAGGCGCCCGTCGTCCAGCCGTGCCGCATACCGGTGTGCTGCAACTGCGCGGAACGCCCGCCGGCGGACGCGGGAGCACTCATGAACGACCCCGCACGTACGCTGGGGCGAGCACCGGACACCGACGGAAGGACGACCCCGCCGTGAGCGGCGCCGAGCGCCACATCCTCGTCCTGGGCGGCACCACCGAGGCCCGCCGCCTGGCGGCCCACCTCGCCGCCGACCCCGCCCTGCGCGTCACCAGCTCGCTGGCCGGACGCGTCGCCGCACCCCGGCTCCCGGCGGGGGAGGTACGGATCGGGGGCTTCGGCGGTCCCGAAGGCCTCGCCCACTGGCTGCGCGAGCAGCACGTCGCCGCGCTCATCGACGCCACCCATCCCTTCGCCGGCACGATCAGTTACAACGCGGCCCGGGCCGCCGCCGCGACCGGCGTACCCCTGCTGGCGCTGCGCCGCCCCGGCTGGACGGCGCAGCCGGGCGACGACTGGCACGACGTCGCTTCCCTGGCCGACGCGGCCCGGACGCTGCCCGCCCTGGGCGAGCGGGTGTTCCTGACCACGGGCCGGATGGGCCTGGGCGCCTTCGCGCACCTTGAGGATAAGTGGTTCCTGGTCCGCTCCGTGGACGCCCCCGAGCCCCCGGTGCCGCCCCGCACCGAGGTCCTCCTGGACCGGGGGCCGTTCACCCTCGAAGGAGAGCGCGAACTCCTCGCCCGGTACGCCGTCGACGTCCTGGTGACGAAGGACAGCGGCGCGACGGCGACGGCCCCGAAGCTGGCGGCGGCGCGCGAGGCGGGCATCCCGGTCGTCATGGTCCGCCGCCCACCGGCCCCGGAGGGGATACCGGTTTGCCGCGACCCGGCGGGGGCGGTGGAGTGGGTGCGGCGCGTACTGGCCTGAACTCCTACCAGTTGGCCTTGCGGTAGTCCTTCAGGAAGCACCCGTACAGGTCCTCGCCCTCCTCGCCGCGCACGATCGGGTCGTAGACGCGGGCCGCGCCGTCGATGAGGTCGAGGGGGGCGTGGAAGCCGGCGGCGGCGAGGCGGATCTTGTCGGGGTGGGGGCGTTCGTCGGTGATCCAGCCCGTGTCGACGCTGGTCATCAGGATGTTGTCGGCCTCGAACATCTCCTGCGCGCTGGTGCGCGTGAGCATGTTCAGGGCCGCCTTGGCCATGTTGGTGTGCGGGTGGCCGGCGCCCTTGTAGCCGCGGCTGAAGACGCCTTCCATGGCGGAGACGTTGACGACGTACTTGCGCCGGGCCGGGGAGGCCGCCATGGCCGGGCGGAGGCGGCTGATGAGGATGAACGGCGCCGTGGAGTTGCACAGCTGGACTTCGAGGAGCTCGACGGGGTCGACCTCGGAGACGGTCTGGATCCAGCTGTTGGTGGAGTCGAGGTCCGGCACCAGGCCGCCGGCATCGATGGCCGTGCCGGCCGCGACGCGGGCGAGGGACGCCGAGCCGGCGACGAGGGCCAGGTCGGTGACGTCCTGGGCGGTCATGCCGTCGCCCCGCGGGCCGGGCAGGGCCGCGACCGCGTCGACGGCGCCGCTGCCGAAGGCGCCGATGACCTCGGCTGCGGGCAGGGCGCCGGCCGGCAGGGGGGCGGACTCGGCGGCGATCAGCTCGCTGTAGGCGCGCGGGGAACGGCGCACGGTCTGGGCGGCGTTGTTGATCAGGATGTCGAGGGGGCCCTCCGCGGCGACGGAGTCGGCGAGGGCGACGACCTGGGCCGGGTCGCGCAGGTCGATGCCGACGACCTTCAGGCGGTGGATCCACTCGTCGCTGTCCGGCATCGCCTTGAAGCGCCGGATGGCGTCGTTGGGGAAGCGGGTGGTGATGGTGGTGTGCGCGCCGTCGCGCAGCAGGCGCAGCGCGATGTACATGCCGATCTTGGCGCGGCCGCCGGTGAGCAGGGCGCGCCGGCCGGTGAGGTCGGCGCTGGCGTCGCGCCGGGCGCGGTTCTCGGCGGCGCAGTCGCGGCAGAGCTGGTGGTAGAAGGCGTCGACCTCGACGTAGCGAGCCTTGCAGATGTAGCAGGAGCGCGGGCGCTGCAGGATGCCGGCGATCTCGCCGACCGCGCTGGAGCTGGGCAGCAGGCCCTGCGTCTCGTCGTCGATACGCTCGGCGGAGCCGGTGGCGGTGGCCTCGGTGACGGCCTTGTCGTGGGCGGTCTTGGCGGCGCGGCGCTCCTGGCGGCGGCGCTGCTTGACCGTGCGGTAGATGCCGGAGGTGGCGCGCCGGACGGCGATGGCGTCGGGGTGGTCCAGCGGCAGCGCGTCGAGCTCCTCCAGCACGGCGAGGCAGATCGCCATGCGCTGGGGGTCTATGCCCGGGGTGGTGGGGTGTGCCGCGTCCGACAGGTGGCCCGCACCGTCGTTCTTCTCTTCAGTGACGGTCATGACCGCTGTCGTTTCCCAGTCCGCTTGTCCGAAAAATCTCCCAGGAAACTGTACGCAGGTGGGCCCGGCAACTCCAAACCGGATTCCGGACCATTACATCGGACTTATTGATCTTTCCGGGTTAATTGCATGCAGTCGATCCCTTTTTCGGCCAACTCCTACTGAAACGGCGGCCACAATTGCCTCTCAACACCCCTTAGAAAGGTTTAGCCATGTCGCGTATCGCCAAGGCAGCCGTCCTGACCGCCGCCGTCGGCACTGCAGTGACCGGCGTCGCCGGCGTCGCCTCCGCCGACTCCGGCGCGCAGGGTGCGGCCGTCGGCTCCCCGGGCGTCATCTCGGGCAACGTCATCCAGGTCCCGATCCACGTGCCGATCAACCTCTGCGGGAACTCGATCGACCTCATCGCCCTGCTGAACCCGACCTTCGGCAACACCTGCATCGCCGGCTGACCGGTCGGAGCGAGGCAGCACCCCCAGCACGCGTCACAGCCGGACGCGTACCGCGCGGGGCGGGGTCGCAGTCAGCCGCCGGACCCCTCCTTCGCGCGCTTGTGGCGCCCATCCCCCTCCTGATGGGCGCCACTGCCGTTTCCGGGGGCCGCCGGGCGGGCGGCCGCGGACCGTACGGCCGGGCGGGATCCGCTCCCGCCGCCCTCACCGCCCTCGCCGTCCCCGTCGCCGCGGTCGCCGCGGTCGCCGCACGAGGCGCCGGGCAGGTCGGGGACGTCGACGAGCGGTGGCAGGTCGGGGGTGAGGTGGGTGTGGTGCGACGTGGTCATCGTGTGCCTTTTCTTCCGTGACGGGCCGCTGCTCAGGCCGCCGCCAGCAGTTGCCGGCGCAGGCGCGCGCAGGTGCGGCTGAGGATGCGGGAGATCTGCATCTGGGAGACGCCCAGGCGGGCGCCGATCTGCTTCTGGGTGAGGTTGCCGAAGAACCGCCAGTACAGGACGTAGCGCTCGCGCTCGGAGAGGGTGTCCAGCAGCGGTTTGAGGGCCTGGCGGTCGATGACCAGCTCCAGCGCCCGGTCGGCGCGGCCGAGGGTGTCGGCGAGCGGCAGCTCGTCGGTGCCGGCGACGGGGTGGTCGAGCGAGAGGGTGTGGTGGACGCCGTCGGCGTCCAGGCCGCGCCGCACCTCGTCCTCGGTGAGGCCGGTCTCCGCCACGAGGCGGGCCGTGGTGATCTCGGTGCCGGTGCCGTCCTGTTCGAGGCGGGTGCGCGCGGCCCGCACCGCTGCCCGCAGCTCCTGGTCGCGGCGCGGGATGTGCAGGGCCCACACGTGGTCGCGGACGTGGCGTTTGAGCTCGCCGCTGATGGTGGGGATGGCGAAGGACTCGAAGGCGTAGCCGAGCCGGGGGTCGAAGCGGTCGACGGCGTGGACGAGGGCGAGGGCGGCCACCTGCCGCAGGTCCGCGGGGCTCTCGCCGCACTTGCGGAAGCGCAGGCTGACGCGTTCGGCCATGGGCAGCCAGGCCGCGATCACCTCGTGCCGCAGCCGGTCGCGTTCGGGGCCGGTGGGCATGGTGATCAGGCGCAGGAAGACACCGTCGGTGTCGGGGGCGTCGCGGTGGCGCCCGCGCGGTCGCAGTGGTGTGTCAGCCATGGTCACACTCGTCCCCTCGCTCGTGCGTCAAGGAGTGCCTGCCGGCCGGGACCCCGTCTCGGGGTGCGGTTCGCCCTCGCCCTTCGCCCGGTGACGGGTGGCGGCGGGGCCGGGCCGGCCGGTGTCGGCCACGGTCGTCCCAGCATGACCCCGGTCGGACACGTTCGCGACTCGGAGCTCCGTTTTCCTCACGCACAGCTACGCTCCTGGGAGCGCTGATGCCTGTGCGTGACGGCCGTCACCTGAATGCCACGTCGGCGATGCGGGCAGACTGGCGAGGTCAGGAGCGTGCGGGACGGAGGAACAGTGCCTGATTACGACGTACTGGTGGTGGGCTCCGCCAACGCCGATCTGACGGTGCGGGTGGACCGGCGGCCGGGCCCCGGCGAGACCGTCACCGGCGGCGATCTCGTCGAGTCGGCGGGCGGCAAGGGCGCCAACCAGGCGGCCGCGGCGGCCCGGCTGGGGGCCCGCACGGCCCTGCTGGCCCGGGTCGGCGACGACGCCTACGGGCAGCTGTTGCTGGACGCCCAGCGCCGGGCCGGTACGGACGTACGGCACGTCCTGGTCGAGCGCGGGGCGCGCACCGGCACCGCGACGATCGTGGTCGGGCCGGACGGCGACAACGCCATCGTGGTCTCCCCGGGCGCGAACGCGCGCCTGTCCCCCGCCGACGTGACGGCGGCCCGCGCCCTGGTGGCCGCGTCGGCGGTGGTCTCGCTGCAGCTGGAGGTACCGGCGCGGACGGTACGGGCCGCGGCCACGGTGGCGGCGGAGGAGGGCGCGCGGGTGGTGTTCAACCCCTCACCGGCGCCGGAACGCATCGACGAGCAGGTCCTGGCGGTGGCCGATCCGCTGGTCGTCAACGAGCACGAGGCGCGGCAACTGTCGCAGGGCGAAGGGAACACGGCCGAGGAGTGGGCCGCGGCGCTGCGGCACTGCGGGGCGCGGTCGGTGGTCGTGACGCTGGGCGCCGAGGGGGCGCTGGTGCTGGGTGCCGACGGGCGCCGCCCGGTACGGGTGCCGGGCGTGCCGGCCGAGGTGGTCGACACGACGGGGGCGGGGGACGCGTTCACCGGGGCGCTGGCGGTACGGCTGGCGGGCGGTGCGTCCCTGGAGGAGGCGGCGCGGTACGCGGTACGGGTGGGGGCGGCGGCCGTGACCCGACCGGGCGCGCAGCCGTCGTACCCGACGGCGCGGGAGCTCGACCGGCAGCCCGCGACCGGCTGAGTCGGTGCCCACGGCGGTGGCGTCGCGCCGTCCGCCCGGGCCGGGCCCGAGTGCCTGTCCGGCGGCTCGGGCAGCGCCCCGAAGGGGCGCGGGGCAGTGTCGATCTGCGGCTGCCGCCGCGTGGGCGCGATCGGCCACCGACGACACGCAGGCGACACGCCACCGGCGCATGCCGGGCGAAGCACGGCTCTTCGCCTGCGGGCGCGTCGTGGCTTGTCGCGCAGTTCCCCGCGCCCCTGACGGGGCGCTGCGCGATCCACCGGACACGCCCTAGGGCGCGCCCCGTAGGGGCGCGGGGAACTGCGCGATCGGCCACCGACGGCCCGCAGTCGACGTGCCATCCCGGGGTCCGGGCACAGCTTCGGGGCGCCGTGGTGCCGCTTGGCGAAGATCCGCCGGAGAGGCGCTAGCGGCCGCGGTCGGGGGCCGAGCCTCGGATGCGGCCGGGCTGGCGGGGGATCAGGTCGAGGAGGGGCGGCGTGCCGGGCGTCGGGGCCGGCAGGGTGGCCTCCAGGCCGGCCCGGCGGAAGGCGCGCTGGGCGGCAGCCAAGTGGCGGCCGGCCCGGACCGTGCGGTGGAACGTCCCGCACAGGCGGCCCAGCGCCAGGTTGGCCTCGGCCGCCGGCAGCGGGTCGTCGAGTGCTTCGGCCGCGCACAGGGCGGCCTGGAACGTGGTCTCGGCCTCGTCGACGAAGCCGGCCTCGAACTGGCTCTCCCCCACGCCCAGCAGGGCGCGGCAGGTCTCGGTGCGGCGGGCGCCGAGGTCGGCGGCCGCCATCTCCGTGGCGGGGCCGCCGACGCCGTCCAGCGCCGGTCCGCGCCACAGGGCGAGCGCGCGGATGTACAAGGTGGCGGCCTCCTCGAACTCCTCCTGGGCCGCGGCCTCCTCGGCGGCGGCGACCAGGGCCTCGAAGGCGCACACGTCGTCGTGGATGCCGCTCCGTCCGGGGAGCAGCCGGTAGCCGGGCCGGGTGGCGACGATGAGGGGGCCGGTGTGGCCGGCGTCGCGGAAGGCCTTGCGCAGGGCGAGGACCGAGCGGGTGACGGCGGCGCGCGCGGCCAGGGGCGGCCGGTCGCCCCACACGGCGTCGATCAGGGTGCGCACCGGGACGACGCGGCCGCGGGCGAGGACGAGCAGGGCCAGCACGACGCGCTGCCTGCGCCCGGTGACGGTGACGGGTCGTCCGCCGACGCGGGCGGCGACCGGTCCCAGCAGGGTGAAGTCGATGGCTCCGGCACGTACGGCGGTGGTCATGGCCGCCTCCCGGCGGCGAGTGGCCGCGGGTGGCCGGGCCGCCTGTGTGAGCGGCAGGCGGCCCGGCCGGATGTCCGCCCCGGCCGCCGGGGCGGGCACGGCAGACCCGCGACTCCCCCCGGCCCGACCGCGTTCCGCTCATCCCCCCGTAGACGAGCGGCTCGCGGCCGGCCGGTGGGGCCGGTGGTCCGTCCAGTGGCACGGTGCTCCCGCGGCTGCACGACCGTCATGAGCACACCCCCTCCAGCAGGACCTCCGGCCGCCGGCGGATCGCGCACTCGGACGGGGCGGGTGTCTGGAAGCCCGCTCCGTCCAACTGGCGTGGATCGCTCCTGGGAGCCGCGTCCAACACCAGTCGATCCGTCGACACCCAGGACGCTAGGCAGCGAGCCCACGGCCTGTCAACCGGGATTGTTCGGAGGGCCGGCGGCGCCGGCTCCGCGGGGCGGGCGCGGGCGGCGCCGGCCAGGTCGTCGCGACCGGTACGCGCGGCCGTATGGACCGCTCCCGGCACCCGTAAGCTAGATTGACCGCGGGAGGGAGGTGCGATCATGAACGACTCCGACGCCACGGCCGAGTCCGCGGAGAACACCCTGGCCGACAAGCTCAACCACCTCTTCCGGACGGTGGTACCGGCCGGCCGGGAGCCGTACACCACGGAAGAAGTGGCACGCGAGATCACCGCTGGAGGCGTGCCCATTTCCGGCAGTTACATCTGGCTGCTGCGCAAGGGGCAGCGCAACAATCCGACGCTTCGTCACGTCGAGGCACTGGCGAAATTCTTCGGCGTACCTCCGGCCTATTTCTTCGACGACCAGGTGACGGAGGCCGTCAACGCCGACCTCCGGCTGCTGGTGGCTCTGCGGGACACCCAAGTGCAGCGCGTCGCACTCCGCGCGGCCGGGCTGTCCCCCGAGAGCCTGCACTCGATCAATGAAGTGATCGAGCGTGTCCGCGAGTTGGAAGGCCTTCCGACGAACCGGACGAGTCCCCCGGAAAGAAGCGCCTAGTTACGGGAATCCCGTGAATTTCAAGAGGTTGCACCAGCGAAGTCTGGAGCTGGTTCGCGGCCTGGACATTCCATCGCCGTTCGACGTCTGGGAACTGTGCCGCCGGGTTGCCGACCGGCATGGTCGCCCCATTCATCTGGAGGCCGTCCGGCTCCCCGCCGACGGGCCCTGCGGATTGTGGATATCCGCACCGGATGTCGACTACATCTTCTACGAACGCGATACCAGTCCGCTGCACCAGGAACACATCATCGCCCATGAACTGGGCCACGTCGTCTGCGGGCACAAGGAGAACGCCGTCATGGGCGCGGAGACCGCCCGGCTCCTGCTGCCCAACCTGGATCCCCGCATGGTCCAGGGCGTCCTGCAGCGCACGTACTACACCTCGGCCGAGGAGCAGGAGGCCGAGATGGTCGCGTCGCTGATCCTCCAGGAGGCCAACCGCAAGCCCCTGGAACGCAACTGGAGCGTGCCCAGCGAGGCGGCCGCCACCGTCGAGCGGCTCGACCGCTCGCTGCGCGGCACGCACCAGGACGAGGGGTGAGCGGCATGGTCACCGTATTGCACTCCCTCGGAGCCCTGGCCGCCTGGTGCGGCCTTTTCTATAAAGTACGTGCCCTGCGAAAGGATCCCCGGGATCCGGCGCTGCTCGCCCTGTGCGCGGTGTTCGCGCTGTCCGGCATGAGTTTCTTCGTCTCGCTGCCCCCGGTGTGGGTGCAGGTCGACCGGATCACGGGCGTGCCGAACATGGCGGCCGTCCTCGCGCAGTGCTGTGTGCTCTCGCTCGTCTTCGGCCAGCAGGTGGTCCTGACGTACTGGGCCCGCCCGCCGGAGGAGGCGCGGCGGGTGGCGCGGTGGCAACTGGGCGCGTGCGCGGCCGCGGTGGCGGCGCTGATCACCTTGTTCTGCCTGCTGACGCCCACCGACCAGAGGGTGAAGGACTTCACGCTCTATTACGTGCACGACCCCTATTACGTCGCGTACCTCTCCTTGTACATCGCCGTCTATCTGGTCGGCGAAGCGAACGTATGCCGGGTGTGCCGGCGGTACGCGAAGGTCGCCGGGCGCACCTGGCTGCGGCGCGGGCTGCGCGTGACGGCGGCCGGGGCGTTCATCTGCCTGGGCTACGGCGCCGTGCGGGCCGGGAACGTCCTGGGCACGGTCTTCCACTTCGACCTGCGCGCCTGGGAGGACGTCGCCTGGCTGTGCGGCGACGTGGGATCGGCGCTCACCCTGGTGGGCTGGACGCTTCCGGGGTGGGGGCCGCGGGTGGCCGCGGTGGGCAACTGGCTGCGCGCCTACCACCGTCACCGGCGGCTGTACCCGCTGTGGGCCGCGCTCCACGGGGCCGTGCCCACGATCGCCCTCACGCCGCCGCGCGGCGCCCTGGCCGACCGGCTGGCGTTCGGGCAGCTGGAGTTCCGGCTCTACCGCCGGGTCATCGAGATCCGCGACGGCCAGCTGGCCCTGCGGGCGTTCGCCGGCCCGGAGGACGAGGAGCGGGCCGGCCGCGAGGGCCGGGCCGCCGGGCTGAGCGGTGAGGCGCTGCGCGCCCATGTGGAGGCGGTGCGCACCCGCACTGCACTGGAACGCCGGTCGCAGGGCCGGGCGGCCGCGGCCGCCCGGGCGGAGGAGGACGCGGGGCACGCGGCGCGGACCGACCTGGCGGCGGAGACGGCGTGGCTGGTGCGGGTGGCCACCGCGTTCGCCGCGCTGCCGCGTGCCCCGCGGCAGCCGGCCGACGCGGGCGTACCTGCGGAAAGGGTGTGAGCGGGGGCGGTTGATACGGTCCTTTCGGACCATCAGATCAGTGGGAAGGGCCGCCGTGACCGTACGCTCCGATGTGCACTACGAGTTCGCCACCGCGCAGAACGGCAAGCTCGTCGACATCCTCCGGCCCGCGGCGGGCGGGCAGAAGCTGCCCACCGCCCTGCTCTGGCACGGCATAACCCCCGACGAACGCCACCTGCTGCGGCCGCTGGCCGAGGCGGTGGCGGCCCTGGGCCTGCTGGTCCTGGTGCCCGACTGGCGTTCGGACGAGCCGGACGGCGGCCGGGCGCACCTGCTGGGTTCGCTGGAGTTCGCCCGTACCCGCGCGGCGGCGCTCGGCGGGGACCCCGAGCGCATGGTGGTGGCCGGCTGGTCGGCGGGCGCCCCCGCGGCGCTGGGCCTGGCCCTGCGCCCGGAGGTGACCGGCGGCTGGCGGCCGGCCGCCGTGGTGGGCATCGCCTCCCGCTACGACCTGCCCGCCCGCACGACGGGGATCGCGCCGCTGGCGGACCTCGCGAGCCAGGGCCCGGGCCTTCCGCTGCCGGTGCCGGTGAGCCTGGTGCACGGCACCGCGGACCCGCTGATGGACGTGGCCTGCTCCCGGCAGCTGCGCGACGCGCTGTCGGTGGGTCGCTGGCCGGCCTCGCTGGAGGAGGTGGACGCCGACCACGCGGGTCCGGTCATGGCCGCGTACGACCCGGCGACGGACCGCTGCCTGCCGAGCACGGACCCGCGGGTGCTGGCGGCCGGCGCGCTGACCGCCCGGGCGATCGCCCGGGCGGCGGGTGTGGCCGTCTGACGGGCGGCCGCGGCGGCGGGGCGGGCGGTCAGCCCGCCACGCGGTCGCCGCGCAGCAGCCCGGAGCCCTCGGGTACGGCGGCGGGGTCGCCGCCGAGGTCGGCGACGGCGTTGTGCTCGTCGACGAAGACGACCCGCGGGGTGAAGGTGCGGGCCTCGGCGTCGTCCATGGTGCCGTAGGCGATGAGGATGACCAGGTCGCCGGGGCTGATCAGGCGGGCGGCGGCGCCGTTGATGCCGATGACGCCGGAACCGCGCGGACCGGCGATGACGTAGGTCGACAGGCGCGCCCCGTTGTTGATGTCGACGATGTCGACCTTCTCGCCGGGCAGCAGGTCGGCGGCGTCCATCAGGTCGGCGTCGACGGTCACCGATCCCACGTAGTGCAGGTCGGCCTGCGTCACCGTGGCGCGGTGGATCTTGGACTTCATCATGGTGCGGTACATCGGCACTCCGGGATTCTCGGCTCCCTGCCTGCGTTGGTGCAGGTCAAGGGCGCTTCCCACTATACGGCCCGCCCACCGGACGGCCCGGACCGCGCGGAGCTCAGCTCTCCGCGGGGCGCACCCGGGCGACGAGGAGGGCGACGTCGTCCTGGGCGTCGTCCTCGCGGAGCTCGGTGAGCAGCAGGTCGCAGGTGGCCTCCAGGTCCCCGGGGGCGTCGGCGAGGAGGTCGGCCAGGACCTGCAGGCGGTCGTCGATGGCCTCGTCGCGGGTCTCCACCAGGCCGTCGGTGTAGAGGACCAGGCGGTCACCGGGGGCGAGGGGGACCTCGACGGTCTCGAAGGGCACGCCGCCCACGCCCAGCGGGGCGCCGGTGGGCAGCTCCAGCAGCTGGGGGTGCCGGCCGGGGCGGACGATCACCGGGGGCAGGTGGCCGGCGTTGGCGACGCGGAAGCAGGAGCGGCCGAGGTTGAAGACGGCGTAGACACAGGTGGCGATCGTCTGGTCGAGACCACTGGCGGTGCGGTCGAGGTGGTGCAGCACCTGGGCGGGGTCCAGGCCCAGCCCGGTGAGGGTGCGGGCCGCGGTGCGCAGCTGCCCCATGGCCGCGGCGGCGGTGATGCCGCTGCCCATGACGTCGCCCACGACCAGCGCGCTCTCGGTGCCGCCCTGGGCGATCACGTCGAACCAGTCGCCGCCGACCTGGCCGGCCGACCCGGCGGGCTGGTAGCGGTAGGCGACCTCCAGGCCCACCAGGTCCGTCGGCCGCTGGGGCAGCAGGCTGCGCTGGAGGGTCAGGGCGGTGGCGCGCTCGCGCTGGTACCAGCGGGCGTTGTCGATGCACACCGCCGCCCGGGCGGCGAGCTCGCCGGCGAGCACCACGTCGTCCTCGTCGAAGGGCTCGGGGTTGCTGGTGCGCTTGAGGTCCAGGGCGCCGAGCACCTCGCCGCGGGCGATGAGCGGCACGGCCATGTACGAGTGCAGCCCGGCGCGGCCCAGCAGCTCGGCGGCCTGCTCGTCGCGGGCGATGCGGGGCAGGTCCTCGGCGGTGACGCGGGGCAGGTGCACGGGCCGGGCGGTGCGCACGCACCGGGTGACCAGTCGGTCGGCGTCGTACTGGGCGATGTCCCCCGGCGGGTCGGCGGCGCGTACGGCGTCGTCCGAGTCGGCGGAGGCGACGGCCAGGGCCCGGAAGACGGCCGTGCCGGGGTCGTCGGCGTGTGCGGTGCCCAGGTGCAGGGCGGTGTCGAGGACGTCGACGGCGGCGACGTCGGCCAGGCTCGGCACGACGACCTCGGCGAGTTCGCGGGCGGTCTGGTCGAGGTCCAAGGTGGTGCCGATCAGGACGGAGGCGTCGGCGATCAGGGCGAGCCGGCGCCGCGCCTCGTCGGCGGCCCGCTGGCGGTCGGTGACGTCGACGACGGAGGCCGCGACGCCCAGCGGGCGGCCGGCGGGGTCGTCCAGCCGGTAGAAGGAGACCAGGCGGGTGCGGATGCCGAGGGCGGGGTCGGCGACGGGCCCCTGGTGGAACATGTCCAGCATCGGGGTGCCCGTCGCCAGGACCCTGCGCATGTTCGCCTCGACCTCCTGCGTGTTGAGGAAGGGCATGGCCTCGGTCACGGTCCGGCCGATGTGCGACCGGGCGGGCAGGCCCTGCATCTGTTCGAGGGCCGGGTTGACCAGGACGAAGCGCAGCTCGGTGTCGAGGACCGCCAGGCCGATCGGGGACTGGTCCACCAGCCGCAGCGACAGGGCCAGGTCGCGCTCGACGTCGCGCAGGACGGCGCGGTCGGTGGCGATGCCCAGGGCGTAGACGCCGCCGTCCTTGTCCTCCAGGCGCATGTTGCGGAACTCCAGCAGGCGCCTGCTGCCGTCCTTGCACCGCACGGGGAAGGTGCCCGCCCAGATGCCGCCGCCGCTCATCACCTTCACGAAGAGGTCGAGCACCTCGTCGACGTGCTCCTCGTCGACCATGAGCCGGGCCGCGTACTGCCCCAGCGCCTCGGCCGGCGTCCAGCCGAAGAGGTCTTCCGCCTGCGGGCTCCACAGGGTGATCCGGCCGTCCTGGTCGAGGACCACCGCGGCCACGCCGAGCACGTCGAGCAGGCCGCCGGGCTCGTACGGGCTGGCCGCCCGGCCCGTGTCCCGCCGGAATGCGTCGGTGGTGCCCATGCGAGGTCTTCCTTCCGCCCGCTCGGGGTGGTGCGGCGGCCTCGTGCCGGTCCGCCCGGCCGGCTCCTCGGATTCCCTTCCTCGCCGTCGTGCCGCAACGCCTTCCATGTTCTCTCCGAAACCGCCCGGCGCGCAGCCTGCGGGCGGCTAGCCGGTGGGTGCGGTGCCCGGGAGGGGAAGGGTGAACCAGACGGTCTTGCCGCCGGCGCTGGCGTGGTGGCCCCACGCGGCGGCGATCTGCTCGACGAGCCACATGCCGCGCCCGCCCTCGCTGTCGGGGCCGGCCTCGGAGCAGATCGGCAGGCAGCCGCCGGCGTCGGTGACCTGGGCGAGCAGGTGGCGGGGGGTGCGGCCGATGACCAGCCGGACGTCGCCGCAGCCGGGGGGCACGTGCACGATGGCGTTGGTGACCAGCTCGGACAGCAGCAGTGCGGCGTCGGCGGCCAGCTCGGCCAGGCCCCATTCGGCCAGCAGGCGGTTGCTGAAGCGGCGGGCGGCCGCCACGGAGCCGGGGACGGGGGGCAGGGCGAGGGCCGCGGAGGGCGGGGTGCGGTGGACGGGCCAGGAGGCGGCGGGGTCGTGCAGGCACCAGGGGGCTGCGCGGTCCGGCCGGCCGACGAGTCCCCGAGGGGCGGGCACCGGCTCGGGACTCACGGTGTCGCGGCTGAAAGCAGGCATCGGGCTCTGGGGCGGTCGAGGGGTGGAATCCCCCAACAGTCGCTCGGTTTCCGCCACAGGTCTATACCCTATGGGTGACATTATGGTCACAGAGAGCGATAGGGGCAGGTGGGGCGGGTGGTTTCCGCCACAAAGTCGCTGTGAGCGAGGCCACGTGCCCGGGCGCGGGGCCGGCCCCGCGCCCGGGCGGGCCCTCAGGAGGATCTGGGGCATTCCTTCCAGGCCAGGTGGTAGATCGTGTTGATGCTGCCGTCCGTGGAGTCCATGGTCATGAAGCTGGTGGTCTTCGAGGGGTCGGAGGTGCCGGCGTTGACCCGCAGCTCGGTGTTGATGTTGAAGTTGCGCAGCTCGCCGCAGGGCGCCCAGACCAGCGAGGCGATGGGCACGGAGTCGGTGGCCTGCCAGTTGTCGGAGTAGGAGCCGCGGAAGGTGTGGCTGCTCGGGGTCGTCACGGGAGACCCCTGGAAGTAGTACGAGGCCTTCTCCGTGCCGTAGGCGCCGCCCTGGAGCTGGGCGTAGCCGCGGTAGTCGGCGCTGGCGATGGCGTAGGTGAAGCCCTGGGGGACGTGCACGTTCAGGCTGAGCTGGCAGTTCTTGCGGAAGTCGGTGGGCTTGGAGCCCACGCCGACCTGGGCGAGGTAGTCGCTGTAGGTCACGGTGAAGGCCGTGTTGTCGGGCGAGACCGCGACGGCGGCGGTCCCGGCCGGGCAGCCCGAGCCGTTGACGGTGGCGACCTCGATGACGATCTTGTCCGGCGGCGGGTTGGTGATGACCGAGGAGGGGGCGTTCGTCGACAGCGGCGTCGCCAGTAACGCGGCGATCGCGCCGGCGGTGAGCAGGCCGGTGGGCATGGTGCTCCAATCGGTTGTCCACGGGGCCGCGCGGGACCCGTGGGAGGGACGAATTCCGGTCTGCCGCCCGTGAAGTGCGCACGGCGTCCCCCGAGCGGTGGGGGCGGGCGGCGGGACCTGGTGCGATGCGGGCGGCGGGAGGAAGCGGCGGCCGGTGGGCGCCCTGCGTGCGGCAGGCCCGGGCGGACGGCGCGTCACACCCAAACGAAGCCATGCGCATGACAATCCACCGGGCCCTCCCGGGCCCGTGGGACTCGGAGCGCTCCGCATGGTAGGGGCGGGGCCGGGGGTTGAGAAGACTCCTCGTCACCGGCGCGTGCGCCCCGGCGCGACGCCGCCGCCGGGGTGAATTCCCGGGATCTGGCCGAAAGTTGCCGTCAACCTCTTATGCCCAGGTCACCGGCCGAGGAAGGGGATCCTCCTCATGAGGAGGGCCGGTTCTTCGTCCCCCATCCGGCTTTTAGTCAGGGCTAAAGGTGGCATGCTGCACCCAGGGACATCCCAAGGGTGCGCGCCCACCGGCCCGTCAGGGGCGCGCACGACGGCAACGGCGGACGGGTGGGGGCGGTCATGGCCTGGCGGAAGAGCACCGAGAGCGGTCACGCGGCACAGGAGGCCGGAGCCCGGCTGGCCCGCCGCACCACGGCGTCGCTGGCCGGGCTGCTGGCCGAACGCGAGATGACCCGCAAGGACCTGGCCGACCGCATGGGCGTCTCGCCCGGCCGCGTCAGCCAGATCCTCTCCGGCGACGAGAACCTCACCCTGCGCTCGCTCGCCGCCGTCGCCGAATCCCTGGACGCGAGAGTCGAGATCACCTTCCTGGACGCCGCCCCGCGGCCGGCCGAGGGCCCGGCCGGGGAATCCCCGGCGCGGCATACTCCGCAGTCGTCCCCGGCACTCCCCTACGCCCGCTCCCCCCACCGCTGAGTGCCCCGCGGGTGCGCCCCGTAGGGGCGCGGGGAACTGCGCGACAAGCCACGACGCGCTCGCAGACGGGATCCAGGGGTGGCACCGCCTCTACGGGGCGCGCCCGCCGGCTCCCGGTGCCGGGGTCGCCTCCCGGGGAGCGCTTGCCGCTGCGGGCGGCTGCGGGCCGATCCGGCGCTCCGGCTCCTGCTCCCCCTCCGGCTCCGGCAGGTAGCGCTGCTTGAGCGCCTCCAGCCGGGCGGCTCCGTCGCGCTTGCCGTGCGCGTGCTCGAGCTCCAGCAGGTACCACAGGTACTGCTCGGCCTCGCCGAACGCCCGCCGCACCTGGCGCAGCTCCTCGCGGTGCGGCCCGCGCCCCTGCTGCTGGCAGGCCTTCTCCACCTTCGTCTCCAGGGTGATCCACTTCTGGGCCGCGCCCCGCACGTCCTGGTACCGCTGGTTGATCTCCCGCCTGAGGTGGGTGCGGCCACGACCGGTGCGTCCGGGCACGTCCACCCTCAGCAGCAGGTGCCGGCGGACGTCGCCGGCGAAGGCGTCGAGGTCCCAGCAGTCGCGGAAGCCGCCGGCCAGGCGCTCGCACCAGGCGGCGCGGTCGGCGCGCAGCCGCAGCGCGAGCTGGTGCAGCAGCAGGGAGTTGCCGAGGGTCAGCACGGCCAGGGCGGCGCGGCTGCCGTTCTGCTCGCCGCGGCCGCGCGGCAGGACGCCCCAGCCGGTGACGGCGCCGACGGCCAGCGGCGGCACGCTGGAGGCGTGCGGCAGCAGCAGGCCGCTGGCCAGGGCGGCCATGCCGGAGGTCCACAGCACCACGCACAGGGCCAGCGCGGACGAGCGGGCGGTGCCCAGCAGCCGTCCCTCCTCGCGGAAGCGGGAGACCAGACACACCCAGGTGACGGGGGCGCAGACGGCGGCGGGCAGCAGCCACTCGGAGATGACGGTCGCCCGGTCCAGTGTCACTTCGACTCCCCGTACACTCGCGCATGCCGCCGGATCGCGCCGCGCGCACGGCTCGTGCTCCGGCGCGACGACCGGACGATGGTCCCACCGCGCCGGTTACGGCGTGCGACGAACCGGTCAAGCTCTGGGGCCGACCGAAAGGATCGCGCCATCGCGCACGACGGCCGGCCCGCACCCCCGGGGCACGGACCGGCCGGTCACGGGTGGGTGCGGCGTCACGCGGCCCGGTCGGCGCGCACCTTCTCGACAAGGGCGGTGACGACGCCGGTGAGCGCGGCGCGCAGCTCCTCGTCCACGGGCAGGCCGTCCTCGCCGAGGGCCTCGTGGGCCCGGGCGACGCACAGCTCCTCGCCGACGACCTCGACACCGGAGTTGGTGAGGACCTTGCGCAGCTCGGCCTGGGACCACTTGGCACCGAAGGCGCTGGGGCTCGCGCCGATGACGGCCGCCGTGCGGCCGCCCAGGACGGAGGCGCCGTAGGGGCGGGAGGCCCAGTCGAGGGCGTTCTTCAGCTGGCCCGGCAGGGAGGAGTTGTATTCGGGGGTGGCGAACAGCAGGGCGTCGGCGGCCTCGACGGCCGCGCGCAGCTCCCGTACGCCGGAACCGGGTTCGGCCTCGTGGTCCTCGTTGAACGGCTGGACGGCGGCCAGGCCGTCCCAGATCTCCACCTTGGCGTCGGTGCCGGCCAGCGCGGCGGCGGCGCGCAGAACAGCGGTGTTCACGGACGCCGCACGCAGGCTCCCGGATATCGCGAGGATGCGGACGGGTTCGGTGGCAGGGGCGCTCATGCGGGCATGTCTCCTGAAAGGAAGAAGGAACAAGCGAACAAAAAGCCGTGCAACTCCGGAAGGTAGCACCTGGGCCACTCGCACCACTTCTCCAATTGCCCGCGGTTTCCTCCGGCTTGCGGGGCTTACCGTCGCGCCGGGCCGGTGCGACGATGGCCGGGTCGGTGCCGGACTCGCTGCCGTACGACGGGGGATGGTGCGCCATGGGCCGGGACGTGCTCACCAGGCCGGCACTGCCGCCGCCGTGCACCGAGCGCTACGGGAGGCACGGGGAACACGTGGTGGAGGTGTGGCCGGCGCCGCGGGCGCGCGCCCCGGTGGTCCTGGTGGTGCACGGCGGGTTCTGGCGGGCCGCGTACGACCGCCGGCACCTGCGGCCCATGGCGCACGCGCTGGCCTCGCGCGGCTACATGGTGGTGGTGCCGGAGTACCGCCGCACCGGCGCGGGCGGCGGCTGGCCCGGCACGTTCGACGACATCGCGGCCGCCACGGACGCGGTGGGGCCCCTGGCCCTGCGGTACGGCGCCGATCCCGCCCGGCAGGTGTGGGCCGGGCACTCGGCGGGCGGCCACCTGGTGCTGTGGGCCGCCGCCCGGCACCGGCTGCCCGTCCGCTCGCGCTGGCACCGGCCCCCGGCCGGCGCCGGCGTGCTGTGCCTGGCGGGCTGTACGTCGCTGGGGCTGGCCGCCCTGTGGGACCTCGACGGCGGCGCGGTGCGGGCCCTGCTGGGCGGTGCGCCCGCGCGGGTGCCGCAGCGCTACGCCCTGGCCGATCCCGGGTGGCTGCTGCCGGCCGGGGTGCGCGCGCGGCTGCTGCACGGCACCGCGGACGCGCAGGTGCCGCTGGCGATGAGCCGGGCGTACGCGGCCCGGGCGCGGCGGCTGGGCGACGCGGTGACGCTGGAGGAGCTGCCCGGCGCCGGCCACTTCGCGCCGATCGACCCGCGCTCGCCGGCCTGGCCGAGGGTGCTGGCCGCCGTGGCGGACCTCGCCGACACCGGGGCCCCGGCCGGGCCCGGCGTACGGTCAGCGGACCACTGAGGGGTTCTCGGCCAGCCAGTCGAGGTAGTGCGGGCTGCGCCGCACGGCGGCGGCGTAGACCCGGTCGGCCCGGGCGGCGACGGCGGGCGCGTGGTCGCCGAGGGCGCCGCGCCGGTGCCACAGCAGGAGGTGGCGGATGCGCAGGGGTGTGCCGGCGAGCGGCCGGGGCACGACGCCGGGCGTACCGCGGAAGGTGGCCTGTCCCAGGCCCACGGCCTGGCCGTCGGCGATGAGTTCGCGGGCGGCGCCGGCCTCGGCGTCGTGCCGGACGGCCGGGGTGAAGCCCGCCCGGGCGCAGGCCTCGCTGAAGACCTCGAAGAGCCCGTTGCCCTGGTTGGCGGGCAGCGTCCAGTCGGCGTCGGCGAGGTCGGCGAGGTCGACGACGGGGCGGGCGGCCAGCGGGTGGGTGGCGGGCAGCAGGACGAAGGCGGGTTCGACGGCGACGGTCACCCGGCCGAGGTCGGCGGGGAGTTCGGCGCCGGGGCGCAGGAACTCGGTGCCGGTGGCGAGGTCCTGCTGGCCGCTGGCGACCAGCGCGGCCGCGGTGGCCAGGCTCGCCTCGGTGCGCAGGGTGGGCCGGGAGCCGGGGAAGAGATCCTGCAACTCGCGCACCAGGCCGACCGCGAGCGGGCCGGGCGTGGCGACGTACCGCAGGGGCCGGCGGCCGCTGGTGGAACCGGCGTGCAGCGCGGACTCGCGCTGGATCGCCTCGATGCCGGGCAGCACCGAGCGGGCCCGGGCGAGCACGAACTCCCCCAGCGCGGTGGGGGCGGCGCCCTGCCGCGAGCGGACGAACAGCGCGCCGCCCAGGAGGCGTTCGATGCGCCGGATCTGTGCGGCCAGGCTCGGCTGGGAGACGCCCAGCGCGGCGGCCGCCCGGGTGATGCTGCCGGCCTCGGCTATCGCGCAGACCACTTTGAGATGGCGAACTTCCAGGTCCATAACCGCATCCTATGGATCGATGGGATTACTTGAAAGTTCCAGCTCTTGCCAGGATGGCAGGTCATTGCACCGAACCGGAAGACCGCACCGAACCGGAAGGACGACGACACGATGGACGACACCGACGTCAGACGCACCGCACAGCGCGTCATGGAGCTGGTGCTGCGGCACCAGCGCACGGCGTCGGCGCACGACGCCCGCCCGCCGGCCGGCGGCCCCTGCCCCGCCTGCCGCGACGCCCACCTGCCGCAGGTGGAGCGGTACGTGGCCGCCGGCGAGCCCGTACTCCTCGTGCTGCCCGCCTTCCCCGGCAAGTCCCCGAACACCGCCAAGGTGCTCGGCGTGCTGCCGGACACGGCCGAGCGCCTCGCCCTGGAGTTCCTCGCCGGGCTGACCCGCCGCATCCGCGAGGTGTACGCGCCGGGTGCACGGATCCTCATCTGCTCCGACGGCCGGGTCTTCGGCGACGTGGTCGGCATCCCCGACTCGGACATCACCGCCTACCAGCAGGAGATGCGCCACCTGATCGACGCCCTGCCGCAGCCCGCCGGGATCGACCTGTTCAACCTGGAGGACATCCCCGAGCTGGCCGGGCTCGGCCACGACCGGATGCGCGAGGTGCTGTGCGAGCAGTACGCCGAGCCGCTGGAGCAGCTGCGCGAGCGGGTGCGCGCCGGCGAGGAGGTCGCCCTGTACCGGGCGATGACCCGCTTCCTGTTCGAGGACGGCAACACCCCCGAGTACACCGGCAGCCGCGCCGCCCTCCAGCGCGACGCCCGCACCCGGGCGTACGCGGTCATGCAGCGCAGCAAGGCGTGGGGCGACCTGCTCGGCGACCGCTTCCCCGGCGCCGTGCGGCTGTCGATCCACCCGCAGCCGTGCGGCGCGGAGAAACTCGGCATCCACCTGGTGGACACCCCCGACAACTGGCTCACCCCTTGGCACAGCGTGGCGCTGCGCACGGCCGGCGGCGACTATGTCCTGATGAAGCGTCAGGAAGCCGAGGAGCTGGGCGCCGAACCGGTGCTCGTGGACGGCCGGCCCGCCCACTACGCGCTGCCCGCCGCCGTCGCCGCCGCCTGAGCGGACCGCACCCCCGCCCCCGACCCGAGGACATCCCATGACCACTGCCGCAGCCGGCGAACGGATCGCCGGCCACCCGCTCGTCCCCCTGGAGCCGTTCGGCGTCCGCATCGACGCCACGACGCCGGACGCCCGCGTCACCGACCTGCCCGTGGAGCGGCTGCGCGAACTGGCCCGCGCCCACCACCTGCTGCTCCTGCGCGGCTTCGCCGGCCCGCGCGACGCCGAGGAGCTCACCGAGTACTGCACCCGGTGGGGCGAGATCGGCATGTGGCCCTACGGGCCGGTGCTCGAACTGGTCGAGCACGAGCAGCCCGTCGACCACATATTCGACCACCGGTACGTACCGCTGCACTGGGACGGCATGTACCGCGAGGAGATCGCCGAGTTCCAGATCTTCCACTGCGTCGCCGCCCCCGGCGAGCACGAGGGCGGGCGCACCACCTTCTGCCAGACCGAGGCCGTCCTGCGCACGGCCGACCCGGCGCACCGCCGGCTGTGGGAGCAGGTCACCGGCCGCTACAGCCGGGACGCCTCGCAGTACGCCGGCGAGTGCCTCTCCCCCGTTGTCACCACCTCCCCCGCCGGCCACGCGGTCATCCGCTACAACGAGCCCGTGCCGCCGGGCGAGACGTTCCTGAACCGCCCCGAGCTGCAGTTCTCCGGCGTGCCCGAGGAGCAGCTGGCGGAGTTCCACCGCACCCTGCAGGCCGCCCTGCACGATGCGCGCCACCTGTACGCGCACGCCTGGCGCACCGGCGACGTCGTGGTCGCCGACAACTACACGCTGCTGCACGGCCGCGAGGCCTTCGCCAGCCGCTCGCCGCGCCACCTGCGGCGCGTGCACGTGCTCGGCGACCCGCCGCTGCGCAACGACGCCCTGGTGACCTCGCGGGGCTGAGCGCCCCCTCTCCCCCGCCGGTCAGAACACGTCCATCAGGTCGAGACCCGCCAGGCCGGCGCCGGTCAGGGACTGCTCCGACCAGATGACCTTGCCGCCCGGCACGTAACGGGTGCCCCACCTGTCGGCCAGCTGGGCGACCAGGAACAGGCCGCGGCCGCCCTCGTCCTCCTCGGCGGCGTAGCGCAGGTGGGGCGAGGTGCTGCTGGTGTCGGAGACCTCGCAGATCAGGGTGCGGTCGCGCAGCAGCCGCACCCTGATCGGCCCCGAGGCGTGCCGGATCGCGTTGGTGATCAGCTCGCTGAGGATCAGCTCGGTGGTGAAGGACAGCTCCTCCAGGTCCCACTGCGCCAACTGCCGGGTGACGTCGCCGCGGGCACGGCCGACGACCGCCGGGTCGGCCGGCAGCTCCCACTCGGCGATGTCCTCGGAGGGGATCAGGCACGTGCGGGCCACCAGCAGGGCGATGTCGTCGGTCTGCCGGTCCGGCAGCAGGGCCCCCAGGACGGCCTCGCAGGTGTCCTGCGGGCTGCGGTCCGCCACGGCCAGGGTGCTGGTGAGGATGCGCAGGCCCGTGTCGATGTCGCGGCGGCGGTCCTCGATCAGGCCGTCCGTGTACAGCACCAGGCTGCTGCCCGGCGGCAGCCGCATCTCGGCCGCCTCGAACGGCAGGCCGCCCAGTCCCAGCGGGGGCCCCGCCGGCATCTCGGGGAACTCCACCGTGCCGTCGGGGTGCACCAGCGCGGGCAGCGGGTGGCCGGCCCGGGCCAGGGAACACATGCCGGTCGAGGGGTCGTAGATGGCCACCAGGCAGGTGGCACCGGCCACCGCGGAGTCGCCGTCGCCCTCGTCGGCCTCCTGGTCCATCCGGGTGACCAGCTCGTCGAGGTGGCCCAGCAGCTCGTCCGGCGGGATGTCCAGGGCGGAGAAGTTCTGCACGGCCGTACGCAGCCGGCCCATCGTCGCCGCCGCGTGCAGGCCGTGGCCGACCACGTCCCCGACGACCAGGGCCACCCGGGCGCCCGGCAGGGGAATGACGTCGAACCAGTCGCCGCCCACCCCCGCCTGGGCCGGCAGGTAGCGGTAGGCGACGTCGAGGGCGTTCTGCTCGGGCAGGGCGCGCGGCAGCAGGCTGTGCTGCAAGGTGACGGCCATGGCGTGCTCGCGCGTGTAGCGGCGGGCGTTGTCGATGCACACGGCGGCCCGGGCCGCCAGCTCCTCCGCCAGCGACAGATCGTCCTCCTCGAAGGGCCCGCTGTCGCGGCCCCGCCAGAAATTGGCGATGCCCATCAGCACACCGCGGGCCTTGAGCGGCACGGTGATCAGCGACTGCAGACCGAAGTCCAGGACGGCCTGCGTACGCTCCTGGTCCTGCGTGCGCCAGCCCTCCGAGGACTGCAGATCCCCCACCAGGACGGGACTGCCGCTGACGAACCCCGTCGCCTGCGGGGTCGGCCCGGCGAAGGTGACGAGCTGGCCCGCCTTGTACAGCGGCGGGTTCCTGGTGACCCCGCCCAGCGCCACCCGACGCACCACCGCCTCCTCCCCGCGCACCGCCCCGCTCGGCTCCTCGCCCCGCAGGACCGGCTCGGCGAGATCGACGGTGACGTAATCGGCGAAGCCCGGCACGGACACCTCCGTCAGCTCCTCCGCCGTGCGCTGCACGTCCAGCGTGGTACCGATGCCCACACTCGCGTCGTACAGCAGCCGCAACCGGCTGCGCGCCACCTCCGCGCGCCCGGCCAGCGCCCGCAGCTCCGTGGAGTCCCGCAGGGTCGCCACACTGCCGGGCGGGCCGCCGCCGCGGTCCGTGGGCCGGTTGTTGACCGCCAGCAGCCGGTCCCCGACCGGCAGCACCTCGTCGCTGGCCACGCGGCGCGACTGCAGCAGTTCCGCCATCCGGGGGTCGAGCCCCAGCGAGGCCACGGCGCGGCCCTCGACGTCCTCGGGCAGGTCCAGCAGGCGCCGCGCCTCGTCATTGGCCAGCACCACCCGGCCGTCGCCGCCGACGATGACCACGCCCTCCCGCACGGCGTGCAGAACGGCGTCGTGGTGGTCGTACATCCGGGTCATCTCGGCCGGCCCCAGACCCCGCGTCTGACGCCGCAACCGCCGCGAGACCAGGGCCGTACCGGCCGTCGCCAGCACCAGGGCGGCGGCGCCCGCCCCGATGACGAGCGGCAACTGCTGATCGACGGCACTGCTGACGGAGGCGACCTTCAGCCCCGACGAGACCATGCCGACAACCCGGCCACTGTCCGTGACCGGGACCACGACCTGCAGCTCCTCGCCCAGCGGCCCGTTGACCTCCTCGATCGTCGTGTGGCCGCTCAGCGACGGGGCGATCGTGCCGACGAAATGCTTGCCGATCAGCTTGGGATCCGGATGGGTGTAGCGGATGCCCTGCCGGTTCATCACCACGATGAAGTCCACGCCACCCTGCCGGGCCGCGTCCAGCGACAACGGCTGCAGCACGGCACTCGGATCCGGCCCGCGCAACGTCTGCACCATGCCGGGGCCGTGGGCGAACGCCTCGGCAGCGGCGAGCGAGCGGTCGCGCGCCGCCTGGAATCTGTCGCTCCGCGCCTGGAGCAGCAAGGTGACCGCCGCGGCGACGACGAGCAGCAGCACGATCAGCACCTGCAGCACGAACATCTGACCAGCGACACTGCGGGTGCCCGCCACGGCGAACCAGCGGCCCGAGGGCCTCCAGGTGCGGCCCCGGATTCGGGCCATACCCCATGTCTACCCCGGCCACCGACGCCACGCGAACGATACGAGCCACGCCGGGGCCTCCGGCCCACCGGCAGCGACGGCGCCCCGGCCCGGGCGGGCGCCGGGCCGCCGGCCCGGCCGCCCTGGGGCCCGGACGGGCCCGGCAAGCCCGCGGGGTGCGGGGCCAGGGGCCTGTCGGGGCGCGGGCAGCACAGCCTCGGGCCGGGCAGGGCACGGGCCCCTGCGGGGGCGTCGAGGCGGGCGGCCCTGTCCCTGGTCGAGGCGGCTTGCCCCGACCTGGGCGGGCGCCCGGCCGCCCTCGGGGGCCCGGACAGGCCCCCGCAAGCCCGCCGGGCGCGGGACCAGGGCCCTGTCGGGGCGCCGGCAGCAGCCTCGGGCCGGGCAAGGCACGGGCCCCTGCGGGGGCGTCGAGGCGGCTCGGCCGCCGGGCCGGCGGCCAGGACGGTGCTGGGTCCGGGCCCACCCGGCCGGGGATCCGGGCCAGCAGGCCCGGTCAGGCGGCTGGGGGCGGCAGGTCCGGGCGGCGGGGGGATCCCCTCGGCGGAGGGGGGGACGGGCCGCCTCGGACGGGTGGGAGCCCCGGCCGGGAGGGCCTCCGCTCGGCCGGGGGCCGAGGCGGCGGTTACGCGTGCGGGTGGGCGCTCAGGGGGAGGGTTGCTCCTGTGGCCAGGTCGAATTCCGGGCCCGCCAGGGCGACGACGGCGCGGGCGATGTCGTCCATCGGCGCCGTCAGGGGGCCGAGGGCCGCCACTCGGGTGGTGATGTGCGCGGGCGCGTACTCCGTGGCGAAACGGCGGGCCAGGGCCTCCACGGCCGCCATGGCCCTGTCGTGGGCGGCGTCGCCACCCGCCGAGGTGAAGAAGGTCAGACAGGCCGGGACGCCCAGGGTGCGGGCGGTCTCCGCGAAGGCGTGCGCCGCCGCGTGGGTGACGGGCACGACGCGGCGGTCCGCGGCCGTGAAGCCCGCGGCGTGGTAGAGCTCCGCCCGGGTGGCGGTGGCCAGGAAGTGTTCGAGGCGCGCGCGGAACGCCTCCTCGCCGGCGTCCGCGTCCTCCACGTCCGTGCGCAGCAGGCGGCCCTCCGTCCGCCGCAGCCGGCGGCTGACGGCCGAGCCGAGGGGGCCTGCGGCGCCGGTCACCACACGGTGGATCACCCACCCAGGATCCCGGCCGGGGGTGGTGTCCGCCAGCCGGGTGGGCGGTAGCGTCCGCTCATGACAGGTGCCGGAGAGGAATTCCTGGCCGCGGCCCGTTCGGCCGTGGGGTTGTTGCGTGCGCCCGAGGTCGCCGCGGCGTGGCGGCGGCCGAGTGCCCTGGAGGAGTTCGGCGTCGGGGCTCTGGCGGGCCACTTGGCCTACCAGGTGCTGTGCGTCCCCGCGGCTCTGGAGGAGCCGGAGCCGGCGGAGGAGAAGGTGTCGCTGGCGGAGCACTACCGCAGGGTGGAGTGGATCGGCGCCGGGCCCGGGGCGGATGTGAACGTGCGCATCCGGCAGGGCGGCGAGCGTCTCGCGGCCGAGGGTGCGGTGGTGCTGGCGGAGCGGGTCGAGGCGGCTCTGGCCGGGTTGCCGGCCGCGCTGGGGGCGGCGGATGCGGGCCGGGCGGTGCGGCTGCCGTTGTGGGGGCCGTGGTCGCTCGGGCTGGCGGACCTGCTGGTCACGCGGACGATGGAGCTGGTGGTCCACTGCGACGACCTGGCGGTCGGGGTGGGCCTGGAGACGCCGGACTTCGCGCCGGAGGTCGTCGACGGCGTCGTGGCCCTCCTCGCCCGGCTGGCGGTGCACCGTCACGGCGCGGTTCCGGTTCTGCGCGCCCTGAGCCGCGCGGAACGCGCCCCGTCCACGATCGCAGCGTTCTGACAGCGCCCCGTCAGGGGCGCGCCGGTGGCCGCTGGCACGTACCGCACCGCCCCGGCCGGCCGGTGCCGGTCGGGGCGGTGGTCACGTCGTACGAAAACGTCAGGCCAGCGTGGCCAGGGCCTCGTTGAACGTGGTCGACGGGCGCATGACGGCGGACGCCTTGGCCGGGTCGGGCTGGTAGTAGCCGCCGATGTCGGCCGGCTTGCCCTGGACGGCGTTCAGCTCGTCGACGATCGTCGTCTCGTTGGCCGTCAGCGTCTCGGCGAGCGGGGCGAACGCCTTGGCGAGGTCGGCGTCGTCGGTCTGCTTGGCCAGCTCCTGGGCCCAGTACATGGCCAGGTAGAAGTGGCTGCCGCGGTTGTCGATGCCGCCGACGCGGCGGGTCGGGGACTTGTCCTCGTTGAGGAAGGTCGCCGTGGCACGGTCGAGGGCGTCGGCGAGGACCTGGGCGCGGGCGTTGCCGGTGGTCTTGGCGTACTGCTCCAGGGAGGGCACCAGGGCGAAGAACTCGCCGAGGGAGTCCCAGCGCAGGTAGTTCTCCTTGACCAGCTGCTGGACGTGCTTGGGGGCGGAGCCGCCGGCGCCGGTCTCGAAGAGGCCGCCGCCCGCCATGAGCGGGACGACCGAGAGCATCTTGGCGCTGGTGCCCAGCTCCAGGATGGGGAAGAGGTCGGTCAGGTAGTCGCGCAGCACGTTGCCGGTGACGGAGATGGTGTTCTCGCCGCGGCGGATGCGCTCGACGGACAGCTTGGTGGCCTCGACGGGGGCGAGGATGCGGATGTCCAGGCCCTCGGTGTCGTGCTCCTGCAGGTACGCCTCGACCTTCTTGATGAGCTGCGCGTCGTGGGCGCGGTTCTCGTCGAGCCAGAAGACGGCCGGGTCGCCGGTGGCGCGGGCGCGGGTGACGGCGAGCTTGACCCAGTCGCGGATCGGGGCGTCCTTGGTCTGGCAGGCGCGGAAGATGTCGCCGGCGGAGACGGGCTGCTCGATCAGGACGGTGCCGGAGGCGTCGACGAGGCGGACGGTGCCGGCGACCGGGATCTCGAAGGTCTTGTCGTGGCTGCCGTACTCCTCGGCCTTCTGCGCCATGAGGCCGACGTTGGGGACGGAGCCCATGGTGGCGGGGTCGTAGGCGCCGTGGGCGCGGCAGTCGTCGATGACGGCCTGGTAGACGCCGGCGTAGCTGCTGTCGGGGATGACGGCGAGGGTGTCGTGCTCCTGGCCGTCGGGGCCCCACATGTGGCCGGAGGTGCGGATCATGGCCGGCATGGAGGCGTCGACGATGACGTCCGAGGGGACGTGCAGGTTGGTGATGCCCTTGTCGGAGTCGACCATGGCCAGGGCCGGGCCCTCGGCGAGCTCGGCGTCGAAGGACGCCTTGATCTCCTCGCCCATGTGGGGCAGGGTCTGCAGGCCCTTGAAGATGCCGCCCAGGCCGTCGTTGGGGCTCAGGCCGGCGGCGACGAGGACCTCGCCGTACTTCGCGAAGGTCTTGGGGAAGAAGGCGCGCACGACGTGGCCGAAGACGATGGGGTCGGAGACCTTCATCATCGTGGCCTTCAGGTGCACGGAGAACAGGACGTCCTCCTGCTGCGCGCGGGCGACCTGCGCGGTGAGGAACTCGCGCAGCGCGGCGACGCGCATGACCGAGGCGTCCACGACCTCGTCCGTCTGGACCGGCACGGACTCGCGCAGGACGGTGGTGGTGCCGTCCTCGGCGACGAGCTCGATGCGCAGCGCGCCCGCCTCGGAGATCACCACGGACTTCTCGGTGGAGCGGAAGTCGTTCTCGCCCATGGTGGCGACGTTGGTCTTCGACTCCGGCGTCCAGGCGCCCATGCGGTGGGGGTGGGTCTTGGCGTAGTTCTTGACCGACGCGGGGGCGCGGCGGTCGGAGTTGCCCTCGCGCAGGACGGGGTTGACGGCGCTGCCCTTGACCTTGTCGTAGCGGGCGCGGATCTCGCGCTCCTCGTCGGTCTTCGGGTCGTCCGGGTAGTCCGGCAGGGCGTAACCCTGCTGCTGCAGCTCGGCGACGGCGGCCTTCAGCTGCGGGATGGAGGCCGAGATGTTCGGCAGCTTGATGATGTTCGCGGCCGGCGTCTTGGCCAGCTCGCCGAGCTCGGCGAGGGCGTCGTCGATGCGCTGGCCCTCTTCGAGGTACTCGGGGAAGTGGGCGATGATGCGCCCGGCCAGCGAGATGTCGCGGGTCTCCACAGTGACCCCGGCCGCCGCGGCGTAGGCCCGGACCACCGGCAGGAACGAATACGTCGCCAGGGCCGGGGCCTCGTCGGTGTGTGTGTAGATGATGGTCGAGTCAGTCACCGTGTGCTCCGCTTCACGTCTGTAACATTGCTCGACATCAAGATATCTCGTGTCGGGACCCCGTTCGACATGGGCCTGCCCTCCGCGGTGCGCAGGGCAGGGACCAGGAGGTCAGGGGGGCGTCAGGAGACGGTGGCGCCGGCGGGCTCGGGCTCGGCCTGCGGGGCGGCGGGGGCCGTGGCCGTGACGGGATCGGGGGCGGGCAGCCCGGCGCGGTGGGCGTCGACCCCGGCACGTACGGCCCAGAAGTAGAACCCGAGGGCGGACAGGCCGACGAGGGCGATGTCCACGCCGCCCGGGATCACCCCGTGGCCGCCGAAGCGGGTGCTGCCGAGGGCGGAGAGGCCGGCGAGCCACAGCAGGAAGGCGGCCATCCACCAGGCGGGGGCGAACTGCCGCAGCAGGCTCCGCTCGCCCCGGCGGCGCAGCACGACGGCGGCGATGGGCAGGGAGAGCAGGGTCAGCAGGGCGACCTTGCCGGTGTTGGGCCACTTGGACCAGTACAGGGCGCAGGCGGCGAAGGCGAAGGTGACCGGGCACAGCACCCGGGCGGCGGGCAGCCGGAAGGGCCGGGGCAGGTCGGGCCTGGTGCGCCGGAAGACGCCGACGGCGATGGGGCCCATGAGGTAGGAGACGACCATGGCGGCGGAGACGACGCCGGCCAGCGCCTCCCAGCTGTGGCCGACGGTGACCAGCAGCAGGACGGAGAAGCCGAGGTTGAGCCACATGGCCGGGCGGGCGACGCCGTAGCGGGGGTGGACCTCGGCGATCTTCTTGGGGAAGAAGCCGGTCTCGGCGAGGTTCTGGGCGAGGTACGCGGAGGAGGCGACGTTGCCGATGTTGGCGCCGTTGGGCGAGATGAACGCGCCGAACTGCAGCATGGTGACGACCCAGTGCAGCATCAGGAGCTTGGCGAGGTCGGCGAAGGGCGAGGCGAAGTTGATGCCGCTCCAGCCGCCGGCCTCGGCGAGCCGCTCGGGCGGCACGGCGCCGAGGAAGGCGACCTGCAGGGCGAGGTAGATGACCAGGCCGAGGCTGAGGGCGCCGACGAGGGCGAGGGGGATGGCGCGGCCGGGATTGCGGGCGGCGCCGCCGAGGTTGACCACGGCCTGGAAGCCGTTGAAGGCGAAGACCACGCCGGAGGCGCTGACGGCGGTCAGCACGGCGGACCAGCCGTTGGGCGCGAAGCCGCCCTGGGCGGTGAAGTTGCCGGTGTGGAAGCCGGAGGCGATCAGGGCGCCGACGGCGAGCACGGGGATGGCGAACTTCACCAGGGTCAGCAGGTTGTTGGCGCGGGCCAGCAGCGAGACCGACCAGTAGCAGGCGAGCCACAGGGCGAACGTCAGGGCCAGGGCGGTGAGCATGCCGGTGCCGCTGAGGCTGCCGTCGGTGACCAGGCCGCGGGCCCAGCCGAAGCTCCACGAGGACATGTACTGGGTGCCGGCGATGGCCTCGATGGGGATCAGCGAGGCGGTGGCGATCCACACGGCCCAGCCGGTGACGAAGCCGAGGACGGGGCCGTGGGAGAGGGAGCCGAAGCGGGCCATGGCGCCCGGCAGCGGGTAGGCGGCCCCGACCTCGGCGTACGTCATGGCGATCATGCCGATGAAGACGGCGCCGATGACCCAGGCGACCAGGGCGGCGGGGCCGGCGACCTGGGCCGCCTGTCCGGCTCCGAAGAGCCAGCCGGAGCCGAAGATGGAGCCCAGACCGATCATGATCAGGGCGAAGAGGCTCAGGCCTTGCTGACCGGCCGGCCGATTGGCCGCGCTGAGATCCACGTGGTGCTTTCCGTTCTGTACGACAGACGCGGGGCGCCCGTGCGTCTCCTCGCGAAAAGCAACACCCGCCGTGCGTGGCGTCCCGCCGGCACCGGCCGGGGACACGAAAACGACGCCGGACATATTACGTCAACCGCAGGAAACAACTCCAACCGGGCCCCGGCCGCGGGCGGGCCGCGACCGGGGCCCGCCGCCTCAGCGGTCCTGGCTGAGCCGGTACAGCTCCTGGAACAGCCCGCCGGCCCTGACCAAGGTCTCGAACGTACCCTGCTCGATGATCCGGCCCCGCTCCAGGACCACGATCCGGTCGGCGATGCGGGTGTTGTCCAGGCGGTGGGTGACCACGACGGTGACCCGCTCGGCCGCCGTCTTCTTCAGCTCGGTGAAGATCTGGTGCTCGCCGCGCGCGTCCATCTCCGAGGTCGGCTCGTCCAGCACCAGGACGGACGGGCGGCGGTAGAGCGCGCGGGCGCAGGCGATGCGCTGCCACTGCCCGCCGGAGAGGTCGACCCCGCCCCACAGCTCCCGGGCCAGCAGGGTGTCCAGGCCCTCGGGGAGCTCCTCGACGGCCTCGCGCATGCCGACCTGCTCCAGCGCCCGCCACACCGGGCCGTCGTCCAGGGTGTGGGGCTGGCCGAGGGTGACGTTCTCGCGCACCGACAGCGGCCAGTGCGCGAAGTTCTGCGGCACCAGGCCGGTGCGGGCCCACACGGTGTCGGGGTCGGCGCCGGCGAGGTCCACCCCGTCCCAGGTCACGCTGCCCTTGTCGGCGACGGTCAGCCCGGTGAGCAGCTGGACGAGGGTGGACTTGCCCGATCCGTTCTCGCCGACGACCGCGACCACCTCGCCCTGCCGCAGGGTCAGCGTCACCTCGTCGACGGCCGGGCGGGGACGGCCGGGGTAGGCGTAGGAGACCCGGTCGGCGCGGATCGTGCCCGGTGCGGGCGGCGCCTGGAGCTCCCCGCGGCGGGCCTCGAGGCCCCGGGCGTCGTCCACGAACCGCTTCCAGTCGCCGAGGAAGAGGGTGGAGTGGAACAGCGAAGTGCAGTAGTGCACCACGTTGGTGAGGTTGGCCAGGGCCGTGCGCACCGCCACGACGGCCGTCGCCGAGACGGCGAGGGAGACCCGCCCGGTCAGCGTCAGCCACAGCAGCACGCCCCACGCGCCGGTCAGGCACACCCCGCCGCCCGCGGCCGAGACCAGGTTCACGCGCAGTTGCCGGCCGGCGGCGCCCACGCTGCGCGCATCGAGCCGGTCGGAGAGGGTGCGGTACCAGAAGGCCAGGTACCAGCGCATGCGGTTGCCGCGCACCTCCGGGGCCAGCACGGAGGTGGTCACGTGCCAGCGCATCATGCCTTTGACGTTGCGGCCGGCGGCGTTCGCGTAGTGGGTGCGGTGCTCGATGCGCGCCTCCATCACCGCGCCGGTGCCGGAGGGGACGACGGCGAGGACGAGCACCGGCAGCATCAGCGGGTGCAGCACGGTGAGCACGCCGAAGGCGGCGACGAGGCGGATGAGGGCGGCCATGAACGCCTGCGCGTCGTAGAGCATGCGGTCGCAGCGCACCACGCCGGTCTCCGCGGCGTCCTGCTCGTCGGAGAAGCGCGGCTGGTTGAAGGCCACCAGCTCCACCGCCATCAGCGCCTCGACCATCTCCAGGTCCGCCGCGGTCAGCAGGCGGGGCTTGAGCCGGGCCACGGCCCACGAGGCCAGCCCGTAGGCCACCCGGCCCACCCCGGCCGCCACCGCCACCACGACCAGCGCCGGGACGGCCTCGCCCACCCGGTCGGCCACCGGGCCGGCGCCCAGCAGCGGCACCATGGCCTGCGCGGTGGCGGCGAGCACGACGGCCGCGGCGAAGCCGGAGGCGAGCTGGCAGCCGAACAGCACGACCACGTCGCGCCGGTCGATGCGCCAGGCCATGCGCCAGATCTGGGCGAGCAGTGCCGGGATCTTGGCGCACAGTCCGAAGAACGACGCGCCCTCGAACGCCGTTCTGCTCACCGAGGCCCGTGCGTTGCGGATCTCCTTGGGCTCGGGAAAGGGCACCCCCCCCCGCCCCGTGCGTCTGTTTGCTCTTGGTTCCGTCCGCCATCGACCGTTCCCTTCGTGTGTGCGGTTCGGTGTCCGTTTCAGGACACCCGGTGCTCAACAGGGCCGTACGGAGCGAGGACACGGGCATATGACCGCTGGAACGTTCAACCTCCGCCGGGCGCCGCACCGCCCGCCGCGCCTTGCACACCGACCGCACGGATCACAGACTGGAACGTGAGGAGGCGCGCGCCGGCCCCCAGGAGCGGGAAGGGGCGATTGCCGTGGAAGCCGAGACCGCGGGCAACCGGCTGCACATCCTGCTGTCCGAGGACAGCGCCGATGCCGAGCGCCTGGAGCAGCTCGCCCGCTACCTGCGCGACGATCTGCTGGAGCTCGACGTCGAGGACGTCACCGCCGTACCGGCCCAGGAGCAGGCGCCGCCCGGCGCCCGGGCCGTGGACGTCACGCAGGTGGGCGCCCTGCTGGTGAGCCTGGGCAGCTCGGCGGCGGCCCTGCGCCAGGTGGTCGCCACCGTGCAGGAGTGGTGGGGCCGCTGCCGGGAGGACCGCCCCTCGCTGCGGCTGTCCATGGACGACGACGTGCTGGAGCTCTCCGACGCCTCGCCGGAACACGTCACCCAGGCCTTCGACCTGTTCGTGCAGCGGCACACGCCGCAGGGCACCTCGGGGGCGCCGCCGTGACCGGGGACCGGCACGCACTGATCGTCGCCAACGACACCTACGCCGACGAGGGCCTGAGCCGGCTGCGGGCCCCGGCGCAGGACGCCGTGGCGCTCGCGGAGGTGCTCGCCGACCCCGCCATCGGCGGCTTCGACGTGCAGGTGGTGCGCAACGAGCCCGCGCACGTCGTCGCCCTGCGCATCGAGGACTTCTTCTGCGACCGCCGCCGCGACGACACGCTGCTGCTGCACCTGTCCTGCCACGGGCTCAAGAGCGTCTCCGGTGAGCTGTACTTCGCCGCCACCGACACCCGGCCCGAGCGGCTGACCTCCACGGCCGTGTCGGCCGGCGACGTGCGCCGCCTGATGTCCGGCACCCTGGCGCGCAGCATCGTCCTGTTCCTGGACTGCTGCTACGGCGGCGCCTTCCCCAAGGGGATGGCCGCGCGCGCCGCGGGCGACGTGGGCGTGCTCGACCGCTTCGAGGGCGGGCGGTCCGACGGGGGGCGCGGCTGGGCCGTGATCACCGCGGCGACCGGGATGCAGTTCGCGTTCGAGGACAACGAGCTGACCGAGGCCCGCACCCCGCGGCCCTCGCTGTTCACCGGCGCGCTGGTGCGCGGCCTGTCCACCGGCGAGGCGGACCGCGACGAGGACGGCCGGATCTCCCTGGACGAGCTGTACGACTACGTCTCCGCCCGGGTGCGGCGGGAGAACCCCCACCAGACGCCGACGCGCAGCGTGGACATGCAGGGCGACCTGTACATCGCCCGCAGCGGGCACCGCCGGGTGGTCCCCGCGCCGGTGCCGGACCCCGTGCGCGCCGCGATGACCAGCGACGACATCTTCACCCGCCGCGGGGCCATCGCCGAGCTGCGCTCCTGCTTGGAGAGCACCGACCTGCCCGTGGCCGCGGGCGCCCGCGACGCCCTGGCGGAGATGGCGCGCAAGGACATCCGCTCGGTGGCGACGGAGGCGGGCCGGGTGCTGGACGAGATGGCCCTGCGGGCCCGGCCGGACCGGCTGGAGTTCGCCGCGGTGCCCCGCGGCACCCCCGCGCCGCACGGGACGGTGCAGCTCCTGGGCCCGCCGCTGGCCCGCGCCGCCGTCGTCAGGCCGACGGAGGACTGGCTGCGGGTGATGGACTCCCCCGAGGGCCTGGACGTCAGCGTCGACACCTCGCGTACGGGGCGTTTCAGCGGTGACGTGGTGCTGAAGGGGGCCGGCGGCGAGGCGGTGGTGCACGTGGACGCGGAAGTGGTGGCGGCTCCCCCGCCGCCACCGGA
This sequence comes from Streptomyces luteosporeus, assembly GCF_039532865.1. NCBI lineage: Bacteria > Bacillati > Actinomycetota > Actinomycetes > Kitasatosporales > Streptomycetaceae > Streptomyces > Streptomyces luteosporeus. The sequence goes on along the minus strand of NZ_BAAASL010000012.1, from coordinate 33,438 downwards.
CGTACCACCGGGGCGGACCCCGCAGCCGAGCCCGCAGCCGGCGCCGGAGCGCCGGCGGGAGGCGGAGCACCCGCAAGGGCAGGAGCCACCGCGCGCACCCCGGCCGGCGCACCGCGCCCAGCGCGCGACCGGGCTCGCGGCGGCGGCCGCCGTGCTGGGCCTCACCTCGGTGATCACGTTCGTCGTGGCGGCCGTGGCCGCCTCCGACGCGGTCCGCAACCGCGTGGTGGAAGGCGGGACACAGTTGGAGGACCAGGTGGCCGCGGCCGGGATGTTGACGCCGCTCAACTGGAGCATCACCACCGCGATGCTCGCCCTGATCGCCGTCCCCCTGGCCCGCCGGGCCCTCACCCCGCCGGGTGGCACTGTCCCGTCCGGCCGCCCGGCGCGCCTGACCTCGTTCCTGTGCCGGACGGCCAAGGCGTTCGCGATCCCGGCCCTGGTGCTGGCGGTCACTGTCCTGGTCGCGTTCCTCGTCGCGGCCCACTACGCCTGACGGCGACCGCCCGGGCCGCCCCGGTCACCGGGACGACGCGCCGATCACCGGAAGGAAGCCGATCACCGGAAGGAAATGGGCACCGCGGCCGGGCCGTTGCCGGTCGCATCGCCCATGCCGACCAGGCACTGGGTCACCGCGCAGTCGATGACGCCCCAGCGAGCGCCTCCGTAGGAGACGCCGTTGAACTTCTTGTGCACCTTCACGGAAGTGTGCAGCGAGCCGTCGGCGCCTGCGGAAACATGGGTGAACACCGCCATGTTGCAGGCCAGCGCTCCGGACGCCACCCAGGCGCACTGGCCGACGTCGTAGCCGTTGCCGGCCTTGAGTCCCGTTGCGGCGACGCGCACGACGCCGCCGTCGCCCAGCCCGGACGACGGGGTGACGGTGGCCTTGGGCGGTTCCGCGGAAGCGGAGGTTCCCAGGCCCACGGCCAGCGTCAGTGCAGCGGCTCCGGCGGCCGCGACCGCAGCGGTCCGTTTCGTCCTCACGAACATGTCGAGCACTCCTTTCCTCTCCTCGTGCGGGCTCCCCCGTTTCTTTCAGCGGTGCCGGGCCCCGGCCGGGGCCCGGTATGCGATCGGGCAGGCCCCCGCCGGACGCGAGGGACCCACCCTGCGCTCGGGCGCGGGATGCGGGTCGACGAGCCGCATCTCGTACCGGCGCAGCAGGAGGGCGAGGACCAGGCGCATCTCGAGGTCGGCCAGGTGCCGGCCGAGACAGGCGTGGCCGCCGCCGCTGAAGTTGAGCAGTCCGGCCACCGCCCGCCCCTCGGGGTCCCGTGCGGACGAGAAGCGGTCCGGGTCGAAGGTGCCGGGGTCCGGGTACAGCTCGGGATCGCGGTGGGTGACCGGCGGGCACAGCAGGGTCTTCCAGCCGCTCGGCACGCTGTGGCCGCCCACCTCGTAGGTCTCCTCGACGGACCGGGTCAGCACGGTGGTGACCGGCCGCAGGCGCTGGACCTCCCACAGGCACCGGCCCAGCAGTTCCAGCTTCCGCAGCGCGCCGACGGGCACCGGGTCCTCGCCCGCGGGCAGGACGGCGCGGACCTCCTCGGCCACCGGTGCCAGCTGCCGTGGGTGCTGGAGCAGCAGGACCAGTGCCCAGGCGAGCTGGGCGGCCGTCGTCTCGTACGACGCGTAGCACAGGATGAGGGCGAGCCCCACGGCCGTGTCCTCGTCGAAGGGCGCACCGTCGCCGTCGTGGGCGGCGGCGATCGTGGCCAGGTAGCCCCGGCGGGCGGGGTCCTGGCCGGCGCGGGCGGCCCGCAGTTCGGGCAGGAGCATGGTGAACAGCCGCCGCCGGGCGCGGTTGCGGCGGACCAGCCGGGGCAGCGGGAAGTTCTCGGGCAGCAGGAACTCCATGCCGGCTGCCACGTCGAGGAAGAGCCTGCGGAACTCCGCGCCGTGCCGCGCGCGGAAGTCCTCGCCCAGCACCAGCCGTACGGCGATGTCCAGGGTGAGCCGCTGCATGGCGGGGTTGGCGTCGAAGCGGCCCGAGGTGCCGAGAGAGGCCACCCAGGCGTGGATGTCGCGGGCCACGGGAGCGGTCCTGTCCTCGACGTGCCGTCCGCGGAAGGCGGGCAGCAGTGCGGCGCGCTGCGCCAGGTAGTCCCGGTGGGCCGCGGCCTGCATCACGTCGCCGAACATGGGCCTGAGCCATTGGTAGACGGGTCGTACGGCGAGTGTGCTCTCGGGCAGCGCGAGCACCTGACGGCTCTCGTGGGGGCCGGTGACGACGGCGGCACGGTCGGGGCCCAGGCGCACCGAGAAGACCGGGCCGTGCGCCCGCCGTCCGGCGTCGATCAGGGCGACGGGGTCCTTGAAGAAGGACGGTGCGTGCCCGGCGAGGGGCAGTGCGCCCGGTGCGAGCGGCGGGGGTGTCGGCACGCCGGGTCACCTCGCCCGGCTGGTGGCACGGGTGAACCACACGTTCCACCGGACGGTGAGTTCTCCGTGCTCGTCGCGGACCTCTTCCATGCGGCGGTAGGCGGCGGCGCGGGCGTCCGGCAGGCGCTCCGGCGGCACGGCCTCCAGCACCACGCGCCCGCCGGTCTGCCAGAGCCAGTCCCACCACTGGCCGGGTCCCGAGAAGCGGAGGTCGAGGTTGACGTCCTGGATGTCGACGCCGGTGAATCCCGCACCGGCGACCAGCCGCGCCAGGGACTCCTTGCTGCCGAAGGGCGACTGCCCCCGGCCGGGGATGTCGGGCAGCCCGTCCGGAAGGAATGCCGGCAGGGCGTCCGTGACGTGCAGGAAGCGGGGGTCGACGGGACCGAAGGAACTCATGGCCAGCCGGCCGCCGGGGCGCAGCAGGTGCGCGTAGCGGCCGAGGGCGGCCGCCGGGTCGGGCAGCAGGAAGACCACGAGGCCGGCGAGCACGAGGTCGAAGGAGTGCGGCGGGAAGGCGGGCCGCATCGCGTCGCCGCTCTGCACGACGACGTGGTGCAGGCCGCGTGCGGCGGCGAGTTCCGCCGTCCGGCGGACCATCGCCGGTGCGGCGTCGATGGCGGTGACCCGGCCCTGCGGTCCCACCGCCTCGGCGGCGGGGAGCGTGCACGCGCCGTGACCGCAGCCGACGTCGAGCACGTGGTGTCCGGGGTCCGGCCGGGCGCTGTCCACGAGGCGGCGGCCGAGCGGGGCGAAGAACTCCACCCCGGTGCGGTCGTACGTGGCCGCGGCGCGTTCGTAGACCCCGGCGACCTCGGCCACGTCGTCGGGGGCGGTGCTGCGCGGGGATCCGGACTCCATGGAGCAGCACGTTCCTTTCGGGTCGGGAAGGCCTCTCGTCGCATCGTCCCGTACGGAAGGCGTCCGGTGTTCTCCTGCCTTGCTCGATCGCGCGGCCGGTCGGCACAGGGGCCGGACGGGCCGGGCAAGCTCGAAGTAGTGCGTCTGCGAGGGGCGTTCCTACGATCGAAGCGTCCTCGGCACGTCTGGCGACGGGAGAAGGCAGTGGGCGTACTGGGTCTGCACAACGAATGTCCTCCGACCAACTATGCGACCGGCGAGGCGGCTGAGATCTCCGAAGGGCTGGTCGCCGACGCCGTGGCGACCGCGGCGACCCTCAGGGCCGTACGGGACACGCTCGACGCCCTGGCCGCGCTCGACGACACGGTGCGGTACGTGGTGGAAGCCTCCGGCACGGCCGTCTCGCGGTCCGGTGAGGTGGACTCCGGCGCGGTGACGTCCGCCATGAAGCACGTCACCACGACGTACGACGCGTGCTTCCGCGCGCTCGACGGCACGGTGGCGCAGATCGACCTGGCGGTCGGCAAGTACCAGTTCCTGCAGTCCTACGCCGCGGCGGCGCTGGCCAAGGGGCGGGACGAGTGCTACGAGCAGACGCTGCGCACGCTGGGCGAGGGCGGGTTCACCGGCATGGCCCAGGGCCGTATCGCGCGGTTGCGCAAGCTGCGGGTCCGCGTGCAGCTGCTGCAGGACATGGAGGAGAACGGCCGGCGGATTCTGGCCGGGTACGACTTCAACGCCTTCTTCATGAAGTTCATGCAGCCGATGCGCGATCTGGCCCTGGCGTCGCAGGACCTGTACGACGAGGTGGTGCGCGGGGCCCTGGTCGCCTACGACACTCTGGTGCGGGTGTGCGACCTCAATCCGTCCGAGGCGGCCGCCGCGGGATACGCCGAATAAACGCGGCCGGTTCTTCCGGTACGGCCTCGTGGTCGGCGCATTTCGGCTAGCCTGGGTGGGCAACAGGAGATCGATCTTCCGAATGTCGTGGGGAGTTCAGGAATGGGCGTCACCCAGATCACCTTGCTTTCCGTTCCGGTGACCGATCAGGAGGCGGCGAAGAGTTTCTACGAAAAGCTCGGGTTCGAGGTCGTCAGCGACCACGAGATGCGGCCCGAGGAAATGCCGCCGGAGCCCGGTCTGCGGTGGCTGCAGCTCGGCACTCCGCAGGGCGGTTGTTCCATCGTGCTGGTCACCTGGGACGTGGGCGGGATGAAGCCCGGCATGCAGCAGTTCTCCCTGGCCGCCGACGACGTCGCGGCGCTGCACGCCGAGCTCGCCGGCCAGGGCGTGCAGTCCAACGGCGGTCTGATGGAGGCGCCGTGGGGTGCCTTCTTCTCCGTCAACGACCCTGACGGCAACCACCTGCTCGTCGTCGAGCACCCCGCGGAAGCCAAGGACTGACAAGGACTGACCGGGTCGCGGATCGCCGGAGGTGCGGGTGCACCTCCGGCGATCCGCCGCGTCAGGGGGCCCAGCCGCCGCCCATCTGCTGCCAGGGGTCCTCGCCCTCGGCGCGTGCCCGGGACTCCGCGGCCGCCCAGCCGTAGACGGAGCGCGCCATGAAGGAGCCGGCACCGGCCTCCAGCGCCGAGAAGACCTCCGCGCGGATGCGGTGCACCTCGGCGTGGTCCGGGTCGCCCTCGTCCGTGCACAGCGCGGCCAGTTCGGCGAGGTGCCCGGCGAGCCGGGTGCGCCCGCTGCCGGAGAGCTCCCGAGCCCTGCGGGCCAGGCGCACGGCACCGCCGGCCAGGGCGGCGACCTCGGCGGCCAGTTCCGTGCGGGGTGCGGGGCGCAGGGCCGACGGGTCGCCGTCGTACCACCCTCCGTACTGCCGCCACAGGTTGCGGACGATGAACTCCGGCTCGTCGTAGCTGGGGCGCAGATAGGGCCGTTCCAGCAGTCCGGGCGGCACCGTCACGGAGTGCAGCACCCGGTCCAGGGTGGCGCCCTCGTTCATCAGGGCCAGCACCTTGCGGTGCAGGTGTTCCAGGAGTTCCGCTGCCGACAGCAGCGTCTCGCTGATGCGGTCGGCGCCGGCGACGGGCACGCCGTGGCCGGGCAGCAGGAGCTCGGCGCCGAGTCCGGCCATCCAGCGCAGGGCCTCGGCCCATTCCGCGACGTAGCGCTGTACCTTCTGCGGGTTGCCGGCGTTGGGGGCGTTCCACGCGAAGAAGTCGCCGCAGCACAGGATGCGCGGTTCGGGGAACCAGGCCATGGTGGCGTCGTCGGTCTCGCCGCGGCCGTGTCGCAGATGGGCCTGCAGGCCGCCCCACCGCACCTCGAGCAGGTCGCTGTAGGTGCGGTCGGCACGCCGGAAGACCGTGGGCCAGGTCAGCCTCGGGGCCCGGAACTGCCTTCGGTTGACCATGGTGTTGTAGCCGGCCGTCAGTACGTAGCGGTCGAACCTGCGGTCGACGGCCTCGTGGGCGATCACCTGGGGCGGTGGTGTGCCGGTGCGGGCGGCCTCGCGGTCGAACGGGGTCACGCCGAGGACGTGGTCGACGTGGCCGTGGGAGTGGACGACGCCGAGGACGGGGCTCGCCGACCGGGCGCGTACGGCGGTGTGCAGGTCTCCGGCGGTGTGCCGGTCCCCGGAGTCGAAGAGCAGCAGGCCCTCGGAGGTCCGGAAGACGTAGACGTTGCCGGTGGCCGGCCACATCCACACGTCGTCGGCGACCCGGTGCAGGCCCTCCTTGCGGAAGGCTCCGCTGAAGTAGGCGGTGAGGTCGTCCTCGCCGTGCCACACCCGTGCTGCGTACTGCATGAGCTCGTCCACGACACCGTGCCCTTCGTGATGTCCTCGGTGCTCCGTCGGTGGTGCTCCACCGGTGTGCCCGGTCAGCGGTGCCGCAGTGCCCGGACCGGCCGCCCGAGGATCCGGCCCAGGCCCCGCAGGACCTGCTTGCGGGTGAAGCGCTGCCAGGCCCTGCGGTCGTTCTCGTGCGGGAAGGGGACGTCGGGGACGGGGACGCCGAGGAAGGCGCACAGCGGTTCCCAGCCTTGCGCCACCTCGTACTCCAGCAGCCGGTCGCCGGGCACGCCGGCCCTGACCTGCCGCAGGTGCTCCTGGAAAACCGCGACGGCGGTGGTCTCGTCGTCGATGGGCCGGTCGCCGAAATGCCGCCGGAAGACGCCGTCGAAGACGGGCCGGAAATTACGCAGCCGCTTGTCCGCGGCCAGCAGGGGAATGCGCATCAAGGGCAGGATGATGCGCCACGCGACGCCCTTCCGGTAGGAGATGAAGATGGTGTTGCGGCAACTGGCGTACCATGCGTGGGGATCGCGCGTGGTGAGGATGACACGGGCCTTCGGATAATGCTCGGCGAGCTCTTTCCAGAATGCGGCACCGGGCCAGTCGACGGTGGAGCGATAACCCGCGAAAACGGCGTCCCAGTCCACCGTTCGGCCGCTGACGGCGGCCTCCCAGTGGGCCAGTCGCGCGGGGTCGCGGAAGATTTCCCTGGTGTGGTAGGCCGGGCCGTATCCCAGGATTTCCAGCGCCCGTTTCAGCGAGGTCGTCCCGGTGCGGCCCAGGCCGGCTCCGATGATGTCCACGTGGCCGCCTTCCTGCCGCGTTCAGGCGGCGACGGCACGGCGGAAGAGCCGTGTCGCCAGCGGAACGAATACCACGAGCAGGCCCAGGGACCACAGCACCGACTGCCACGCCTGGTCACCGGGGCCGGTGCCGTTGAACCACGCCCGGGCGGCGTTGATCGTCAGCGTCACCGGGCTGTGGTCGGCGACCGCCTGCAGCCAGCCGGGCATGGCCGTGGTGGGGACGAAGGCCGAGCTGACGAAGCCGAGCAGGAACAGCCAGGGCATGGAGGTGGTCTGGGCGCCCTCGGCGCTGCTCGCGGTGATGCCCACGCAGGCCAGCACCCAGGCGAGGGCGAACCCGAACAGCAACAGGATGCCCGCTCCGGCCAGGGTGTCGGTGAACGAGCCGTGGAAGCGGAAGCCGAAGGCCAGTCCCACGAGGCTGGTGACGACCAGCGCGATCAGGTTGCGCACGGACTCGGCGAGGGTGCGGCCCACCAGCACCGAGGCGCTGTTCATCGGCAGGGAGCGGAAGCGGTCCATCATGCCGTTGCGCATGTCCTCGGCGATGCCCACGCACATGCCGGCCATGCCGCCGAAGACGATGACCTGGCCGAAGACGCCGGGCAGCAGGAACTGCTTGTAGTCGCCGCCCGGCACGGTGATGGCCCCGCCGAAGACGTAGGCGAACAGCACGAAGAACATGATGGGTTGGAGCACCGCGGCCATCAGCTGGTCCGGGCGGCGGCGGATGTGCCGCATGTTGCGGCCCGCCAGCAGCCAGGCGTCGCCGGCACCCGCCAGCGCTCCGGAGCGTCCCGCGGACGCAGTCGCACTCATCACCGCTCCCCTCCCGGCGCACGGCGGGCCCCGCGGCCCCGCCCGCCTCGACCGCCACGCTTGTCTCGCCCGCCTCGACCGCCTCGTCCGCCTGCCGCGGCGGCCTCGGCTCCTGTTGCTTCCCGCTCTTCCAGACCGCTGCCGGTCAGGGTGAGGAAGACGTCGTCCAGCGTGGGGCTGCGGACGGCGTGCGTGGCCACCTGGACGCCCGCCGCACGCAGGTCGCGCAGCGCGCCGCCCACCCCCTCCTCGCCCTCCTTCAGCCGCAGCGTGATCCGTGCCGCGGTCCGGTCGAGCTGCGGCTCCCCGAGCGCGCGGGGTGCGAGGACGCCCACCGCGGCGTCCAGCCGGGCCGGGTCCGCCAGCGCGAACTCCACCCGGTCGCCGCCGATCTGCTCCTTGAGCACGGCCGGTGTGCCCTGGGCGACGGCCCGCCCCTGGTCCAGCACCGTGACCGTGTCGGCGAGCCGGTCCGCCTCCTCCAGGTACTGCGTCGTCAGCAGCAGGGTCGTGCCGTCGCGGACCAGTTGTTCGATCTCCGCCCAGAGCCCGAGCCGGGAGCGCAGGTCGAGGCCCGTGGTGGGTTCGTCGAGGAAGAGCACCCTGGGCTTGATCAGCAGGCTGGCGGCGAGGTCCAGGCGCCGCCGCATGCCGCCGGAGTACGTGCCGACCCGGCGGTCGGCGGCCTCCGTCAGGCCGAAGCGCTCGAGGAGTTCCTGCGCCCGGTCCCGGGCGCCGGCCCTGCCCATCCGGTAGAGGCCGCCGACCAGTTCGAGGTTCTCCCGGCCGGTGAGGATGCCGTCCACCGCCGCGAACTGGCCGGTCAGGCCGATCAGGCCGCGCACCCGGCGCGGCTCGGCCACCACGTCGTGGCCGCAGATGGCCACGCGCCCGGCGTCCGGGCGCAGCAGCGTGGACAGCACCCTGACCATGGTCGTCTTGCCGGCGCCGTTGGGGCCCAGCAGGGCGATCACGGAGCCGGCCGGCGCCGACAGCGAGATGCCGTCCAGGACCTGTCGCTTGCCCAGCCGCTTGCTGAGCCCTTCCACCACGATCGAGTCGGCCACGGCCTCCCCTCCCAGTTCAGCGCCGGCGGATCTCGTCCGTCAGCGTCACGGTCAGGGACGAAAAGTCCCTCAGCGGTATGGAGCGGCGGCGCCCGGGCGGGCCGGCCAGGGCCAGCCCGGGCAGCTCGCGGTGCAGCCGGGGCAGCAGTGCCGTCATCTCCAGCCGGGACAGTCCGGCGCCCAGGCAGTAGTGGATGCCGGCGCCGAAGCTCAAGGGGGCGGCTCCGGCGCGCCCGGGCAGGAACCGGTCCGGCTCGGGGAAGGCGGCCTCGTCACGGCCGGCCGCGCCCAGCATGAGCCGGACCTGCGCGCCGGCGGGCACCTTCACCCCGCTGAGCACGACGGGTTCGGCGGCGAAGCGGATGCCGGGCGCGACCTGCACGGAGGGGTCGTACCGCAGGGTCTCCTCGGCGAAGGCGGCCGCCTGCCGCTCGGTGCCCTCGAGCCAGTGGCCGAGCTCCGGCCGGTCGATCAGCGCCAGCAGGGCGTTGTCGATGCCGGTGGCCGTGGTCTCGAAGCCGGCCGACCACAGCGTGAACAGCAGGGTGCGCAGTTCGTCGTCGCTCAGCCGGTCGCTGTCGTCGTCGTGCACCGAGACCAGTGCGGAGACGAGGTCGTCGCGCGGCGTGCGCCGCCGGTCGGCCACCAGCTGGCTCATGTAGGTGCCCAGTTCGCGGAAGGCCGCGTCGGCGGCGGCCACCGCCTCGGGCGTGGCCGCGGGGTCCACCACGTTCATCATGGCGGGCACCAGCACGGCGAGGCGGGACCGGTCGGCGTGGGGCACGCCCAGCAGGTCGGAGATCACGTGCAGCGGCATGGGCACGGAGACCGCGGCGTGCAGGTCCACGTTCTCGCCGGCGCGCAGCCGCTCGGCGGCCTCGGTCACCAGGCGGCCCGCGAGGTCCTCGATGCCGGCGCGCAGGGAGCCCACCCGGCGGGTGGTGAAGTCGCGGCCGATCAGGCCGCGCAGCCGGGTGTGCTTGGGCGGGTTGCTGCCGACCAGGGAGGTCACCAGCACCTCGTACGCCTCGTGTCCGACCGCCAGCGGGAACATCCGGGCGAGGGCGTCCTCGGGCACGCCCGGGAACAGTTCGGGGTGCTTGAGGACGTGCTCGACGTCGGCGTACCGGCTGATCAGGTGGGCGCCATAGGCGCTGGGGTGGACGGGCGCGTGCGTGCGCAGCCAGGCGTACAGGGGGTAGGGGTCGAGGTGGGCGGGCGGCGAGAGCAGCAGGTCCAGTACGTCGCGTCCGCTCTCCAGCGGGTTGGGGCCGGTGTCGTCGGCGGGCATGTTGATCACGCCCAGCCGTGCGGTCGGGCGGGGCTGGGCTGCGGCCCCACGAGTTGCTGCGCGCGCACCATGGCGTCGCGGAAGAAGCCCGCGACGACGCGGCGTTCCTCGCGCTGCACGGCGGCCGGGACGTTCTCCCAGTTGTCCACGAAGATCTGCAAGAGGCTGCGGTCGAGTCCGGCGGGCTCGATGTAGAGCTTGCCGCCGAGTTCCTGGGGCCACGAGGCGCGCCGCAGGCCGAACTCCAGCCACGGCAGGTAGGAGGGGAACTCCTGGTTGGGTTCGACGTGCCGGTGCACGGTCATCTCGGCGATGCCGCTCGCGTCCCCCATGACGAGTACGAGCGTGGAGCCGGGGGTGAGGTCGCCGCGGCGCCGCTGGAGCCAGTGCCGCAGGGCCCCGGGCGTGGTGAGCGCGTCCCAGGCGTCGTAGGGTGCGGCGGCGAGCTCTATCTGGACGTAGGGGCCCATGCGGCGCCAGGGCCAGCGCCAGGTGGTGCCGGTGCGCAGGTAGGCCGCGAGCTGGTCGAGGATGCCGGGCCAGCCGTTGCCGTTCCAGGACCGCCAGTCCGACGGCGGGTTGAGGGATTCCTCGGTCGCGGTCAGCTGAGTGCCGCCGGCGACGCCCGCCAGCTCCCAGGTCACCCTGGTGGCCGGGCCCACTCCGGCCCAGCGCCACAGGTGGCGGTAGAGCGCCCGGTCGGCGCCGAAGGGCGGCGTGACCTCCTCCGTGCGGCACTGGAAGAACTCGCCGTCCTCGAAGTCGAGCAGGTACTCCTGCTGTTTACGGGCCGGGGTGCCGCGGCACTCGGCGAGCCAGTGGCGGATGTGTTCGGGCTCGGTCAGGGCCTGCCAGACCCGCTCCAGGGGCTCCGGCAGCTCGGCGCGTGCGACGATGCGCTCCCACCGGTCCTGGGCGATGGAGCGTGCGGGCGCGGCGTTGAGCACGGGAAAGCGCTCGCGGGCCGCGTCCGGTTCGAGGTCGGAGAAGTCGGGCCAGGCTGACGGGCCGGGTACGGGCTCGTGTGGAGCCGATGGTGTGGACACGGCAACCCCCCGTTGGCACGCGTGGAAGCCAGAAGTGACGCGTGGACACGTTACGGGTTCGCCCCCGTGCCGACTTCTCGCAGATTGCGCAACAAGCGGGGCCACCGGGAAGGGGATTCCGGTGGCCCCGCGTCCGGGGGACGGGTCGCGGTGACTACAGCCGCTCGAAGCCGCGCACGCGCTCCCAGTCGGTGACCGCGCTCTCGAACTCCTCCAGTTCCGTGCGGGCCGCCCGGGCGAGGTGGGCGACGACATCGTCGCCGAACGCCGCGGCCGCGAGCGGGCTGTTCTCCCAGCGGTGCAGGGCCTCGGTGAGGGTGGCCGGCAGGCGGGGGACGGCGGGGTCGGCCAGGGCGTTGGAGGCGTGCGGGGCCGGCAGGGGCAGTTCGTTCTCGATGCCGTACAGGCCGGCCGCGACGGCGGCGGCCGTGGACAGGTAGGGGTTGGCGTCGCCGCCGGGGACGCGGTGCTCGATGCGCAGCCCGTGGCCGGTGCCCACGACGCGTACGGGGCAGGTGCGGTTGTCGCGGCCCCAGCCGATGCCGGTGGGGGCGAAGGCGCCGGGGCGCAGCCGCTTGTACGAGTTGATGTTGGGGGCCATCAGCAGCGTGAAGTCGGCGAGGCAGGCGAGCTGGCCGGCGATGAAGTGCCGCATGAGGTCGGACATGCCGTCCTCGGCCGCCGGGTCGGCGAGGACGGCGCTGCCGTCCGTACCGCGCAGGGAGAGGTGGATGTGGCAGGAGTTGCCCTCGCCCGCGTCGAACTTGGGCATGAAGGTGACGGCCCGGCCCTCCTGGGCGGCGATCTGCTTGACGCCGTTCTTGAAGAAGACGTGGTTGTCGCAGGTGCGCATCGCCTCGTCGTAGCGGAAGACGATCTCGTACTGCCCGGGGTGGACCTCGCCGCGGGCGGTCTCCATGCGCAGCCCCGCCGTGGTCATCTCGCGGCGTATGCGGCGCACGAGCGGTTCGACGCCGGCCAGGCCCTGCAGGGAGTAGTCGACGTTGTAGCGGGTGGCGGGCTTCAGGTCGTGGTAGCGGCGCTCCCAGGCCCGGTCGTAGGAGTCGTCGAAGACGAGGAACTCCAGTTCGGTGCCGGCGAAGGCGGCAAGGCCCCGGGCGGCGAGCCGGTCGAGCTGCTCGCGCAGCACGCGGCGCGGGGCGACGCGCACCGGCTCGCCGCCCGGCCAGGTGGCGTCGGCGAGCACGACGGCGGTGCCGGGGTCCCAGGGCGGCATCCGCACCGTGGTGGCGTCGGGGCGCAGGAGGAAGTCGCCGAAGCCGGACTGCCAGGCGTCGATGGCGTAGCCGGGGCCGGTGTTCATCTCGGCGTCGGTGGCGAGCAGGTAGACGCAGGCATGGAAGCCGCCGGCGGCCACCTCGTCGAGGAAGTACGGGGCGGCCAGGCGGCTGCCCTGGAGCCGGCCCTGCAGGTCGGGCACGGCGACGACGACCTCGTCCAGGCGCCCGGCCGTCACCTGCTCGCGCAGCTGATCGAAGGCGGGGGTGGGCACGCTCACTTGTCCTCCCCGGCGGTGGCGGCGGTGGCGAGCGGGTTGGCGACGCGGCCGTGGACGACGTCGAAGCCCTCGTCCTTCTCGGCGCGGTCGTGGAAGCCGCCGCCGAGCAGCTGCTCGCGGTTGAGGGCGACGCGGTCGAAGTCGGGGGCGAGCAGCCCGAAGTCGGCGGCGCGGCCGGCGAGTTCGGGGAAGCGGGCGTGGTAGCGCTCGATCTCGGCGCGGACCAGGGCCCAGAAGGTGTCCTCGGGTATGTGCAGGTGCTGCTCGACCAGCGGCGCGAAGAAGCGGAAGTGTCCGGCGAAGACGGCGCTGAGCAGGGAGTGGGCGAGCTCGTGGGCGGGCCAGCGCAGCAGGACCGCCTCGGCGCGCCGCGAGAGGGTGGCGTATTCGGGACGGTCCTCGGGCAGGAGGTTGACGTCCTCGGCGAAGTCCTTGACGGCGATGCCGATCGGGACGTTGCGGGCGTCGTAGAGGACGACGGTGTTCTCGCCGTGCGGGCAGAAGGCGGTGCCGTAGCGGTAGAGGTAGTGCAGCAGGCCGGGCAGCAGGGCGGCGAGGAACTTCTCCAGCCACGGGCGTGCCGCAAGGCCGGAGCGCTCGACCAGCTCGGCGACCAGGGCGCGGCCGTCGGAGCCGGTCGTGAGCAGGGCGGCCATGGTGCGGGCCTGCTCGCCCTCGCCGAGCAGGGCGCCCACCGGTTCGCGCCAGACGGCGCCGAGCAGTTCGTGGAAGCGGTACGGCGCGTCGGTGACCGCGTCGTACAGGGGGTGGGCGACACAGACCGCGGCGACCTCGCCGAGCGGGTGGAAGCGCAGCTCGTCGCTCAGGTAGGGGTCGTTGGCGCGGACGGCGTGCAGCCAGGCGCTGACGTCGGGCGCGGCGTGCGTGGGCTCGGTCTTCAGGCCGCGCCAGACCAGGGTGTTGCGGATGAGCAGGGGCACCTTGACGTTGCGGCGGTGCGGGTGGTCGAGGTTGGCGAGGGTGCGGATGGACTGCAGGGGGCGGTAGCGGTCCGGGCCCTCGCCGAGGCGGACGATGCGGCCTTCGGCCAGGTAGGGGGCGAAGAGGGTCTCGACGGCCTCGTCCCAGTGGAAGGGGTGCACCGGCAGCCACACGAAGTCGGAGGGTTCGTACGGTCCCTCGGCGCAGGCGGCCGCGAGCACGCCGGCGAAGCGCTCGCGGACGTCGTCGTCGAGCTCCTCCTTCAGCAGGGTGCCGGCGTCCAGGCCGGGCACGCCGGAGTAGGCGGCGAGCGAGGTGTGGACGGCGGCCCACGTCAGGTGGACGGCGTCGGCGGTCTCGGGGGCGTAGGCGACGAAGTCGGCGGCGGAGAAGCCGAGGCGGCCCTTGTTGAGCAGCATGCAGGGGTGGCCGTCCTGGTGGGCCTCCAGGTCGAGGTGGTCCAGGTCGGCGAGGGCGGCGGCGGGCAGGGCGCGGGCGAGGGAGGCGGCGTCGGCGCGCCGGGTGGCGGTCAGTTCGCGCAGCACCTCGGCGGTGGTGGGGCCGTCCCAGCCGAGCACGGGGCGGGCGTCGAGGAGCAGCAGTTCGGGGCCGGCCTCGCCGTCGGCGGGGGCGGGGTGGCGTACGGGCGTCCCGGTCAGACGCCAGGTGCCGAAGGTGCCGCGGGTGGCGTGGAAGGTCCAGTGGACGCCGCCGGGGAAGTCCAGGCGGTAGGCGTCCGCGCCGCGGGCGGGCTCGGGTGCGGGGGTGAGCAGTTCCTCGTAGGCGAACTCCTCGACGGCCTTGACCAGCAGTCGGCGTCCTGCCTCGGCCCAGGTGGTGCGGGAGGGGCGGTTCATGGGGTCGTTACTCCTTGGCGTGGACGGGCAGGCCGTCGGGGACGGTCACGGCGCGGTCGGCGAGGACGAGTTCGCGGTGCGCGACGGGGGCGGTGGCCGGGGCGGCGGCAGCGCGCCGGGCCGGGGCGAGGGAGGTCACCGCGACGCAGGCGAGGGCGGCGGCGGCCACCGTCAGGGGCAGGGCGAGGTCGTGGGAGACGACGGCCGCGGAGATCAGGGGTGCGGCGAGCAGCCCGGCGGAGCGCACGGTCTCCACGGCGGTGAAGGCGGGGCCGGCGGTGCCGGTGGAGTGGAACATGCGCATCTCCACGGCGACCTGGGCCAGGCCCAGGCCCAGCCCGGCCACCAGCCGGCCGCTCACCAGCGACGGCAGTGAGGTGGCGGCGTACTGCCACAGGAAGCCGCCCGCGCACACCAGGGCGGCGACCGGCAGCAGCCGGTGGCCGAACCGGTCGTGGCAGCGGCGGGCGAACGGCAGGGTGATCAGCGCGCCGACGCTGGGCAGGAAGAACAGCACGGCGCCGCCGGTGGAGCCGCTGCCCAGGTCCTCGGCGAACTCGGTGAAGAACGGCCGGGCCACGGCGAGCGCGAAGTCGAAGGCCACGCCGATCAGGGCGGCCCGGGCCAGCAGCGCCCACCGGCTGCGGCCGCCTGCGGCGGGGGCGGCAGGGGCGGCAGGGGCCTGGGCGGGCTTGTCCTCGCGGGCGGGCAGCCGGCGCAGCACCCGCAGGATGAGCACGGCGAGGACGACGTCGACCACCGCGAAGGCGGACACGCCCAGGCGCGGGTCGGGCAGGGCGAGCACGCCGGCGCCCACCAGGGTGGCCGCCACGGCGGCGACGTGGAAGACGACGACGATGGAGCGGACGGCGGCCAGTTCGGCGTGCTCGGCGTCGCTCTGCTCCCCGGCCGCCTTGCGGGTGTGCTCGGCGATGAAGGCCGGGTAGGCCAGCAGCAGCGCGGCGTTGGCGGCGACGGAGGCCGCCGACAGGGCGGTGAAGGCGGCGTAGCTGGGCGCGAAGCCGAGGACGAGGTCCACCGCGGCGGCGGCGCACAGTCCGGTGGCCACGAGCTGGTGCAGGGGCCGGCGGCGGGCCGCCAGCCCCCACAGCGGCAGGGCGACGAGCCCCACGATGCGGCAGATCCACAGGTACAGCCCCGTCGCCCCGGGGTCGTCGACGCCGTACAGGCGCTCGAAGAGCTGGGGCAGGAAGGGGGCCAGTGCGGTCTCGGCTATGAGGTAGAGGGCGATCACCGCGATCAGGACGGCCCGCAGCGGCAGGCCCGATCGCGCGGGGGCCGCTCCCCCGGCCTGCCGGGCCGCGCTCATCGCAGGGTCCCGACCGGGTCGGCGTGGTGCGGGGCCGTGGCGGGAGCCGCCGCGCCGGGGGCGCCGAAGGTGGTCCAGGCGGCGCGGTCGGGCACGGGCAGCACGGTGCGGCCGCACACGGCGTTGAGGATGGTGGCCGCGCGCCAGGCGCCGAGGGTCAGGTCGGGGGCGCCCACGCCGTGGGTGTGCATCTCGGCGTTCTGGACGTAGAGGGAGCCGCCGACGCGCGGGTCGAGGCCGACGCGGTAGTGGCCGTCGACGCGGTAGCGGCCCTTGGGGTCCCAGTCGACGAGGTCGGCGAGCGTGTCCAGGAAGGCGGGCCGGGTGGCGGCGTAGCCGGTGGCGGCGACGATCGCGGAGGTACGGAAGGTGAACTCGCGCTCCTGCGGGGCGTGGCGGCAGGTGAGCAGGTAGCCGTCGCCGTCCTCGTGGACGGCGGTGAGCTCGACGCCGGGGTGCAGGTCGGCGCGGGGGCGGCCGCCGCCGATGGTGCGCTCGTACAGCTCGTCGTGGATGGCGCCGAGGGTGTCGGCGCTGACGCCCTTGTACAGCTGCCACTGCTCGCGGACCATGTGCTCGCGGCGGTCCTCGGGCAGGTGGCGGAAGTAGCGGATGTAGTCGGGGGTGAAGTGCTCCAGGCCGATCTTGGAGTACTCCATGGGGGCGAAGGCGGGGGTGCGGGCCAGCCAGCGGGTGAACGGCCCGCCCAGGCCCTCGCCGTCCTGGTGGCGGATGAGGTCGAGGACGACCTCGGCGCCGGACTGGCCGGCCCCGATGACGGTGACGTCGTCGGCGGCGGCCAGGGCCGCGCGGTGGGTGCGGTAGTCGGCGCTGTGCAGGACGCGGCCGCGGTGGGCGTCGGTCAGCAGCGGCCGCAGCGGCTCGGGCACGACCGGGTCGGTGCCGACGCCGAGGACGACCTGGCGGGCCAGGACGCGGGTGGTGGTGCCGTCGGCGCGGGCGTAGGTGACGGCGAAGGCGTCGGCGCTCTCGTCCCAGGCGACGGCGTCGACGCGGGCGTCGAAGCGGCAGGAGGGCAGGCGTTCGGCGACCCAGCGGCAGTAGTGGTCGTACTCGCGGCGCGGGATGAGGAAGCGCTCGGAGAAGAAGAAGGGGAACATCCGCTCGTGGGAGCGCAGGTAGTTCAGGTACGACCAGGGGCTGGTGGGATCCGCCATGGTCACCAGGTCGGCGAGGAAGGGCACCTGCAGCGTGGTGCCCTCCATGAGCAGGCCGGGGTGCCAGGAGAAGGCCGGTTTGGCGTCGAGGAAGAGGGCGTTCAGGCCGGGCACGCCGTCCGCGAGGGCGGCCAGCGACAGGTTGAACGGACCGATGCCGACGCCGAGAAGGTCGTAAGGGGTGTTCTCGCTCACCGCAGGGCCTCCGCGAGGGGGTTGGGAAGGTCGATGTAGACGGACTGGGTGTGCACGTCGCCGACGAGTTCGTCGAGTCCGTCCACGCAGGTGAGGTAGTTGGCCTTGCAGCGCAGGACGGGCGCGTCCAGCAGCAGGCCGAGCAGGCCCTTCGCGCCGGGCTCGGTGGCGCGCAGCCGCTCCAGGCGGGCACGCAGCACGCGCAGCAGGTCCTCCTCGGCGGCCAGCTGCTGGGCGCCGAGGGAGCCGATGACGCCGAGGAGGTTGCTGATGTAGAGGTAGTAGCCGACGCGTTCGTCGACGAAGGCGTCGTCGAAGACGAGCTCGACGTCGTCGGTGGCGCCGGGCAGCAGCCGTTCGATCTCGGCGGCGCGCGAGCGGGCGAGGTAGTAGCCCTGGCTGTCGCGGTACCAGCCGGCGGTGGGCAGGCCGTCCTCGCCGAGGGCGACGAGGGTGTTCTGGTGGTGCGGTTCGAGGGCGATGCCGTAGCGGGCCTGGAGGCGGATCAGCGGGACGGCGAGCACATCGAGGTAGTACTCCAGCCAGCGCGCGGCCGCCTCGGCCACGGTGGTGCCGTGGGTGCGCGCGGCCCGCTCGACGGCCTCGGCGAGCAGGGTGCGGTGCCGGGGCGCGCTGCCGTCGCCGGGGCCGGTGCGCTCGGCGAGCAGGCCGGCGACGCACAGGCCCTCGCCGGCGGCGCCGCGGAAGGGGTTGTCGCGGATCGCGGTCTCCAGGCCGGTCTCGGCGCCGGAGGTGCCGGCGGAGACCCAGGCGAAGTCGCGCAGGATCGCGAAGTCGGGGTGCTCGGCGCGCAGCCAGTCGGCGGGGCCGGCGGCCAGCAGCCGGGCGGCGCCGACACCCAGGCGCATCTCGCCGCGCAGGTTGTTGCGGCGGGAGTTGGTGATGCGCATGCCGAGGGAGAGCTTGAGCATCACGTCGGCGTCCGGGCGGTGGACGGTGCGCACGGAGGACGTGGGGTGCCAGGGCGCGCCGCCGGGGCCGAGCGGGGTCAGCAGCCCGTCCTCGACCAGGGCCCGCACCTCCGGGCGGCGCAGCACCTCGCGGGCCTGCCAGGGGTGGGCGGGGACGGGCACGGTGCCCTCGGGCAGCGTGACGCCGGCGGCCAGCGGGCGCAGCAGGTCGGCGACGGGCCGGCCGTCCCAGGTGCCGCCGGCGACGACGTCGGGGTGGGCGGCGAACCAGTGCAGGGCGAAGGAGCCGCGCAGCTCGGGCGAGTACGCGGCCAGTTCGTCCTCGGACGCCTCCTCGCGGCTCTTGGGGGCCGGGTGGAAGGGGTGGCCGAGCAGGAGGGCCTGTTCGGCGTCGAGGAAGGGGGTGGGGCCGGTGGTACCGGCCGCTTCGGCGCGGCGGGCGGCGAGGTGGGCGGCGACGCGTCCGGCGGAGTTCAGGACCCGGCCGACGGCGTCGGCGCCCAGGTGGGCGGCGAGCCCGCGGCCGGTGGTCGACTCGCGGATCGCGGCGGCGGCGACCAGGGCGGCGTCGGCCGGGGCGGGTACGTCGCCGGTGCCGTCGACGACGGGCGCGCCGAAGCGGTGCCAGCCGGTGGCCGAGCGGTGCCGGACCGGCACGCGCAGCCGCAGGGCGCTGGCGGGGAAGTCGAGCAGCATCTCGGTGCCGGCGGCGGGCACGTCGGTGGCGCTCTCGCGGACGTAGGCGCGCAGCAGCGTCTCGGTGGCGGCGAAGTCGGCGGCCTGCCGGGCGTCGGGGTGGTCGAGCGGATCCGGTACCGGTGCCGGTGCCGTGGGCGGGTTCGGCGGGTTCGGCGGGAGGGTCATCGCGGGTGCTTTCGGGCGGCGTGGGCGTCAGAGCAGGATGCGGTCGGCGACGGGGTGGCCGAGGAAGGAGTGCATGGCGAACTCCCAGCCGTAGGAGCCGGCGCAGGGGAAGACGGCGATGTCGCCGGCGCGCACGCGCTCGACGCGCACGTCGCGCAGCAGGGTGTCCTCGGGAGTGCACAGCTCGCCGACGAACGTCACGGGCACCCCGGCGGCCTCGGGGCGCGGGCAGCCCTCGGGCCAGTCCTCGACGGGCAGGACGGCGACGTTGTGGACGATGTCCCAGGAGGTGGGCAGCTGGAAGTGGTTGATGCCGCCGCGCAGGGCGGCGAAGGAGGTGCCGTAGGAGTGCTTGACGTCGGTGACCTCGGCGGCGTACCAGCCGCAGTCGGCGACGAGGAAGCGGCCGGGCTCCAGGGCGACCTTGACGCCGCCGGGGGGCGGGGTGGCGGCCAGCAGTTCGCCGAAGCGGGCGACGTCGAAGGGCCGTTCGTCCTTGAAGTCGGCCTCGAAGGCGACGCCGATGCCGCCGCCGGCGTCGATGTGGCGCAGGTCGATGCCGTGCTCGACCGCGGTGGCCACGCTCCACTCGATGCACCAGCGCAGGTAGGCGGCGTGGGTGGTGGCGTCGAGGTTGTTGGAGGCGGCGTGGATGTGGAAGCCGACGAGGTCGATGCCGGGCAGCTTCATGGCCAGGCGCACGGCCTCGGCGACGTCGGGCTCGGGTATGCCGAACTGCGAGGCCTCGCCGCCCATGTGGAGGGAGCCGGTCACGGGTATCTCGGCGGGGTTGACGCGCAGGGCGACGCGGGCGGTGGTGCCGAGCTCGCCGGCGATGCGGCTGATGCGGTGCAGTTCGAGCGGGCTCTCGGCGTTGATGGCCTCGACGCCGGCCTCGACCAGACCGGTCAGGACGGGCACGGACTTGGCCGGGCCGGCGGCCACGACGGGGGCCGGGGTGCCGGGGGCGGCGGGCTTGGCGGCGGTGGCGAGGGCCAGTTCGGACAGCGAGGCGACCTCGAAGCCGTCGACGTGCGGGGCGAGGGCGCCGACGATGCCGGGGAAGGAGTTGGCCTTGACGGCGTAGTAGACCGAGGCCCACTCGGGCAGGGCCGCGCGCAGCTCGCGGGCGCGGGCGGCGGCGACGTCGCCGTCGTAGACGTAGGCCGCGACGGGGTCGCCGCTGCGGGCGAGGTCGAGCAGACGGCGCTGCACGCGTGCCGGGAGGACGTCCTGGGCGTGGGCGGTGCGGGGTGCGGCGGACGGCGGGAGTTCTATGGACACGGCGGCTGCCTTGCTGCTTCGGGTGACGGGCGTACGTGGACGCTGGGCGCTTGGCCTTCGGGGATGGCACGGGGTGTCCGGCGGCATCCGGACACCCCGGCCAAGTTAGGCGAGCCTAAGCTAATTCATACGGTGAGACTTTCCAAGCGGGGCGCCCCGTAAGGGGCGCGGGGAACTGCGCGATCAGCCACTGACGGCCCGCAGCCGGGCAAGGCGCGATACCCCCCTGCGGGCGCGTCGTGGCTGATCGCGCAGTTCCCCGCGCCCCTGCAGGGCGGCTACGCCGCCATGCTGGCTGGGGCCAGGCGTTCCGCCTGCTCGGCGATGAGGTCGAGCAGAGGGGCCAAGTCGTCCCCCGTCGTGCTCGGGTGAAGCAGCGTCACCTTCAGCCACAGCCGCTGCCTGCCGTCGCCGTCCGCCACCGTGGCGCGGCCGAGAACGGCGCGGCCCTCCGCGAGCAGGTCGCGTCGGACGGCGGCGACGAGTTCGTCGCCGTCCGCGTCGGGCAGCGCGTCCGCCGCGGCCGGGCGGAACAGCACGGTGCTGATGCCCACGTCGCCGGGCCGGCGGCGCAGCGCCGGGTGGGCGTCGACGGCACGGGCGACGTCGGCCGCCGTCCGCACGCAGTGCTCCACCGTGGCGCCCAACCCGCGGCGGCCCAGGGCGCGCAGGGTGGTGGCGATCTTCAGTACGTCGGGTCGGCGCGAGGTCCTGATGGAGCGGCCGAGCAGGTCGGGCAGGCCCGCCTCGGTGTCGTCGTCGGCGTTGAGGTAGTCGGCGGTCAGGGCCAGCGGCTCCAGCACCTGTGCGTCGGCGACGGCGAGGACGCCCGCGGCGACGGGTTGCCAGCCGAGCTTGTGCAGGTCGTAGGTCACGGACACCGCGTGTTCGATGCCGGCCAGGCGGGGTGCCAGCGTGTCGCTGAAGAGCAGCGGCCCGCCGTAGGCGGCGTCGACGTGCAGCTCGGCGCCGTGGAAGCGGGCCACTTCGGCGATCTCGGGCAGCGGGTCGATCAGGCCCTCGTCGGTGGTGCCGGCGGTGGCGACGACCAGGGCCGGGCCCGCGCATTCGACGAGCGCCCGGTCCAGGGCCGCGGGGCTCATGCGCCCGCCGGGGCAGTCGACGACGAGCGGCGTGGGCAGGCCCAGCATCCAGGCGGCGCGGCGCACGCTGTGGTGGGCGTTGGCGCCGACCAGTACCTGCACCGTACGGGCGCCGGTGGCGCGGGCGCGCTCCCGGCCCAGCAGCAGGGCGACGAGGTTGGACTCGGTGCCGCCGCTGGTGATGACGGCGTCGGGGGCCGGGTGGTGGGGGTAGACGAGGCGGGCGAGGGCGGCGGTGACCTCCGCTTCGATGACCGCGGCGGCCGGCGCCTGGTCCCAGGAGTCCATCGAGGGGTTGAGGGCGGAGGCGACGAGGTCGGCGGCCGCGGCGACGGCGAGCGGCGGGCAGTGCAGGTGGGCCACGCAATGCGGGTCGGAGGGGTCGGCCGCGCCCTCGGCGGCGGCGCGGGCGACGTCGTACAGCGCGTCGGCCGCGCCCACGCCCTCCTCGGGCAGGACGGGGGTGCACAGGGCGCGGGTGCGGGCGGCGACCTGCTCGGGGCCGCCGGCGGGCAGCGGGCCGCCGCGGGCGGCGGCGCCGTCGGCCAGCGCGTCGAGCGCGATGGAGGCGAGCTTGCGCAGGGCGTACGGGGAGGCGGGGTCGGCCACGGCGTCGGCGCGGGTGGGCTCGTTCACGCGGCACGCTCCGCGGTGACGGCGGCGAGCGATTCGGCGATGCGGCCGAGCACGGAGTCGGCCTGCTCGTCGGTGAGGACGAGCGGGGGCAGCAGGCGCAGCACGGCGTCGCCGCGGCCGCCGAGTTCGCAGATCAGGCCACGCTCCAGGCAGGCCTGCTGGACGGCGCGGGCGAAGGCGCCGTCGCCGGGCAGGGAGCCGAGGGCGTCGGGTGCGGCGGTGGGGTCGACGAGTTCGGCTCCGATCATCAGGCCGCGTCCGCGCACCTCGCCGATCTGCGGGTGTGCCGTGGCCAGTTCGCGCAGGCCGGCGCGCAGGCGCTCGCCGAGTTTGGCGGCGCGCTCGGCCAGCTGCTGCTCGGCGACGGTGCGCAGGGTGATCTCGCCGGCGACCATGGCCAGCGTGTTGCCGCGGAAGGTGCCGGTGTGGTCGCCGGGCTGCCAGGTGTCGAGGTCGGGGCGGTAGGCGATGAGGGCGAGCGGCAGGCCGCCGCCGACGGCCTTGGAGGTGACGAGGATGTCGGGGGTGATGCCGGCGCGTTCACAGGCCCAGAAGTCGCCGGTGCGGCCGATGCCGGTCTGGACCTCGTCGATGATGAGCAGGATGCCGTGTTCGGCGGTGATGCGGCGCACTTCGCGCAGCCAGGCATCGGGGCCGGGGACGACGCCGCCCTCGCCCTGGACGACTTCGAGGATGACGGCGGCGGGCCTGCCCACGCCGCTGGAGGGGTCGGTGACGAAGGATTCCATCAGGCGGGCGGAGAGTTCGCCGGCCTGTTCGGCGCCGACGCCGAAGGGGCAGCGGTAGCCGTAGGGGTAGGGCAGCCGGGTGACGGGCTGGGCCTCGGCCGGGCCGAACTCGGCCGCGCCGCGGCGCATCCGGCCGGGGCCGGAGACGGAGGAGGCGCCGAGGGTCATGCCGTGGTAGGCGCCGGTGAAGGCGAATATTCCCTGCCGTCCGGTGGCGTTGCGGGCCAGCTTGAGCGCGGCTTCGACGGCGTCGGTGCCGGCGGGGCTGCAGAAGTGCAGCTTGGCGTTGTTGTTCAGGGTGCCCGGCAGCCGCTTGAGGAGTTCCTCGGTGAAGGCGTCCTTCTGCGGGGTGATCATGTCGAGGGCGTGCAGGGGGGCGGCGGAGCCGATGACCTTCTGCAGGCCGACGATGACGTCCGGGTGGTTGTGGCCGAGGGCGAGGGTGCCGGCTCCGGAGAGGCAGTCGAGGTACGTGCGGCCGTCGGCACCGGTCACCTCGGCGCCGGCGGCGGCGACGGGCGCCACCGGGATGGACCGGGCGTAGGTGCGGGCAGCGGACTCACGTTGCGCCTGTCGGTCGAGGAGACGAGCACGCAGCATGGCGGGATCCTTCGGTCACGAGCGGGGTGGGCAGGCAGAGCGGCGCCGGTGGGTGGGAGCGGTTTCCCGCCACCCACCGACTTAGGTAAGGCTAACCTACCAAACCGTGGCCATGATTCCGCCCCGCCCGCGCCTCACGCCCCGTCAGCCGCCGTGCGGGCGTGCCGGCTCAGCGGGATGACCAGCGGGGCGCCGGTCTCCTCGTCGTGGCGCACCCGGGCGCTGAGCCCGAAGACCTCCTGCACCAGCTGCTCGGTGAGCACTTCGGCGGGCGCGCCCTGGGCCACCACGCGCCCGTCCTTCATCGCCACCAGCCGGTCGGCGTACCGGGCGGCCAGCGAGAGGTCGTGCAGCACCACGACGACCGTGCGGCCCGTGCTCAGATGCAGCTCCCGCACCAGGTCGAGCACCTCGATCTGGTGGGCGAGGTCGAGGTGGTTGGTGGGCTCGTCCAGCAGCAGCAGCTCGGTCTGCTGGGCGAGCGTCATGGCGATCCAGGCGCGCTGGCGCTGGCCGCCGGAGAGCTCGTCCAGCGTCCGCCCGGCCAGCTCGTACATGCCGGTGGCCCGCAGCGCCTCGGCGACCGCCGCCTCGTCGTCGGAGGACCAGCGCCGGTACCAGCTCTGGTGGGGGTGCCGCCCGCGCGCCACCAGGTCGGCGACGGTCAGCCCCTCGGGTGCGGCCGGGGACTGCGGGAGCAGGCCCACGCGCTCGGCCACCTCGCGGGTGGGGATGCGGTGGATGGGCGTGCCGTCCAGCAGGACGTGCCCGGCGGTGGGCTTCATCAGCCGGCCGAACGCCCGCAGGAGGGTGGACTTGCCGCAGCCGTTGGGCCCGATGACGGCGGTGATGCCGCCGTCGGGGACGTCGAGGTCCAGCTCCCGGACGACGGCCCGGTCCCCGTAGGCGAGCGTGAGGCCCTCGGCCCGCAGGCGCACCCGGCGCCCGGCGCCGTCGCGGACGGGGGACGCTGCGGGGGTGCGGGTGATCTCGGTCATGACGTGCGGGCCCTTCCGCTCCGAATGAGCAAGTACAGCAGGTACGGGGCGCCCAGTGCGGCGGTGAGGATGCCGACGGGCAGTTCGACGCTTCCGAAGGCGGTGCGTCCGAGCACGTCGGCCCACACCGTCACCGCGGCGCCGATCAGGGCCGAGGCGAGCAGCGGCGGGGTGCCGGTGCGCACGAGGCGGACCGCCAGCTGCGGGCAGGCCAGGGCGACGAAGGCGACGGGACCGGCGGCCGCGGTCGCGGCGGCGGTCAGCAGCACCGCCGTGAACAGCAGCGCGACGCGCGTCGCGGTCATCCGTACGCCCAGGCCGCGGGCGGTGTCCTCGTCGAAGACGAGCGCGCCGAACGGGAAGGACAGCATCAGCGCCACGGGGCCGAGGACCGCGAGCGTCCAGGCGGCCGGGCGCATCGACTCCCACGAGGCACCGTTGAGGCTGCCGTTGAGCCACAGCAGCGCCCGGCCGGCGTCGACGATGTCGGCCTTGAGCAGCAGCCACGACAGCACGCTGGTCAGGACGGCATTGACGCCCACGCCCACGAGCAGCACCCGGTAGCCGGACAGGCCGCGCCGCACGGCGAGCACGTAGACGGCGACGGCCGCCAGCAGGCCGCCGCCCATGGCCGCGGCGGGCAGGCCGGCCTCGGCCAGCGCGCCGCCGACACCACCGCCCGCGCCGCCGAGGACGATGACCGTCACCGCGCCCACGCCCGATCCGGCGGTGATGCCGAGGATGTCGGGGCTGGCCAGCGGGTTGCGGGCCAGCCCCTGGACGACGGCACCGGCCAGCGCGAGCGAGGCGCCGACCACGGCGCCGGTCACCGAGCGGGGCAAACGCAGGTCGAGGACCACCATGCGGCTGGTCTCGTCGCCGGCGCCCAGCAGGGCCTTCGCCACGTCCCCCAGGGGGATGCCGACGTCCCCGCGACCGCAGTTGACCAGCGTGCCGAGCAGCAGCACGGCCAGGGCCAGCAGCGGGACGGCGACGGTGCGCGGCCGCCAGACCGCGGAGAGGGGGCCCGCCCTCAGCGGGGAGCGCCCGGGGACGGCCGTCGATTCCTGCACGGATTCCTGCACGCTGCTCATATCCTCACCGCCTGGCGGCGGCGGACGAGATGGATGAAGACCGGCGCCCCAATGAGCGCGAGCATGATGCCCACCTGGAGCTCCCCCGGGCGCGCCACCAGCCGCCCGAGCGTGTCCGCGACCAGCATCAGGGCCGCGCCGATGAGCGCGGCCTGGGCGGTGATCCAGCGGTAGTCGGGGCCGGACAGGTGGCGGGCGATGTGGGTGCCCACCAGTCCGACGAAGCCGATCGGCCCGCACAGGGCCACCGCCGTACCCGTCAGCAGGGTGATGGCGGCCATGCCCACGGCCCGGTTGAGCCCGATGCGCACGCCGAGCATGCGGGCCACGTCCTCGCCGAGGGAGAGGGCGTTGAGGCCGGGGGTGTTGAGCGCGGCGAGGACGAGGCCGGCCGCGATGAAGGGCAGGGCGTCGGCCACCAGGCCCAGCGGCTGGCCGCTGACGGAGCCCACCGTCCAGAAGCGGTAGGTCTCCAGTGCCTGCCGGTCGAAGAGCACCATGCCGGCGGTCAGCGCCGTGAACAGCGCGTGCGCCGCCGCCCCGGCCAGGGCGAGGGTCACGGGCGTGGCGCCGCCGCGGGTGAGCGCGCCGACCGTGTACACGGCCGTGCCGGCGAGCGCGGCGCCGAGGAAGCCGAACCACACGTACCCGTACAGGCTGCTGACGCCGACGAGGAACAGCGAGGCCACCACGCCCGCGCCGGCGCCGGCACTGATGCCGAGCACCACCGGGTCGGCGATGGGGTTGCGGGTGTGGCCCTGCATCAGGGCCCCGGCCGCGCCGAGCGCGAGGCCGGCCACGAGGGCGGTCACGGTGCGCGGCATGCGCAGGGAGCGCACGATGACGTCGCCCTCGCGGCCCGAGGGGCTCCACAGTCCGTGCCACACCTGGCCGGGCCCGAGCGGTTCGGCGCCGAACGCGATGCTCAGGACCACCGCCAGGAGCAGCGCTCCGGCCAGTCCAACGGTCCACAGCCGGCGGCTTCTTGCCCTTTCGGACGCAACCTGCCTGATGTCCCTCTGTACGGGTCGCGCAGGTAGCGCTTCGGTCACGATCCCCTCCCCGCGTCTTTCGGTCACTTAGGTGAGCCTATCCTTAGGACCGCACAACGCGCACAGAGAAGGGACCCCCGTGATGAGAGCCCGTTGGCTCAGCCGCTTCGGCCGTACCGTCGGCGCCGTCGCCGTGACCGCAGGTCTGCTCGCCACCGCCGCCTGCGGCGGCGGCTCGGACAAGAATACGGACGATCAGGGCGGCAAGGGCACGGCCGCCTCGGGCACCGCCTTCCCGCGCACGATCGAACACGCCATGGGCAGGACGCAGCTCAAGCAGGCCCCCAAGCGGATCGTCGCCCTCGACATGACGTTCGTGGACGCCGCACTGGCCCTGCAGGGCAACATCGTCGGCTACACCACCCTCGCCTCCCCCGACGAGAAGCTGCCCGCGTACTTCGGCAAGGACGCGGCCACCTACGGCGGCAAGGCGAAGCCGGTCGGCATGCTGGAGGAGCCCAGCCTGGAGAAGATCAAGGTCCTCAAGCCCGACCTGATCCTGTCGGCGAAGGTCCGTCACGAGAAGCTCTACAACCAGCTGTCGGCCATCGCGCCCACCGTCTTCACCGAGGACACCGGCGCGACCTGGAAGGACAACCTCAAGCTGGTCGGCAAGGCGCTCGGCAAGGAGAAGCTCGCCGACGAGAAGATCGCCGCGTACGACAAGCGCGCCAAGGCGATCGGCGACGCGGTCCGCAAGAAGAAGGGGTCCAACCCCTCGGTCTCCGTGGTGCGTTTCCTCGACGGCCCGACGCGCCTGTACAAGGAGGACACCTACATCGGCGTCATCGTCAAGGACCTCGGCTTCGACAAGCCGCAGGACGCCAAGGGCACCGGCTTCAACGCCGACATCTCCGAGGAGCAGATCAAGAAGGTCGACGCGGACGACATCTTCGTCACCGCCTACCCCGACCCGTCGGGGGCCGGCACGAAGAACAAGGAGAAGTTCCAGGCGAACCCGCTGTGGAAGCAGCTCAAGGGCCAGGTCCACGAGGTCGACGACACCACGTGGATGCTCGCCGTGGGCCTCTACGGCGCCGAGTCCGTCCTCGACGACGTCGCCAAGACGTACGGGGTGGACGGCGCCCGCGCCTGACGCGGCGACAGCAGGCCACGCGGCATGCGAAGGCCGGGCCTCCCGAGGGAGGCCCGGCCTTCGCATGCCGGCCGCGTTCAGGGGCGCTTGCGGCGCGGGCAGGTGGGGCAGACCGTCTGCGGGGTGATGGTGTACCACATGCAGCAGTTCACGCGCGTACGGGTGGACTCGCCGACCGCCTCCGCCTCGGGGTCGCCGCACGACGGACGGAACCCGGCCGCGCCCACGAACGGCGCGGTGCTGCCCGGCAGCAGCCGCTCGGCCGCGGCCACCGCGCGGCCCTCCTGCCCGATGAGGCGGCCCAGGTACCAGATGCCCTCGGCCAGTTCGTCGGTGGCCAGCCCCCACACGGCGCGGGGGCCGCGGCGCAGCAGCGGGCGGAAGGCCTCCAGGACCGGCCCGAGGTGGTGGGCCACCGCGCCGCGCAGCTCCGTGCGCAGCGCCTCCTCGTCCGCGACGACGCGGAAGCCCGGCAGGCCGGCGGCGGGGTCGTCCGGCAGGCAGGAGAGGTAGGAGGGGGAGACGGTCAGCGTGGCGGAGGCCGGGTCGTACCCGACGCCGCCGGGCCCGACCCAGGGCACGCGCCGCTCCAGGAACCAGGGGCCGCTCATGGTGACGGCGGCGAAGAAGGCGTACTGGTGCAGCACGTCGAGGGCCGCGACGTCGCGCCGGGGCGCGGTGCCGTGGCCCTCCTCGATCCTGCGGGCGGACGCCTCGACCAGCCATTCGCGCAGCGCCTCGTCCTTGACGAGGCGTTCGGCGGTGACGGGGTCGCCGTCGGTGCCGGCGCCGGCCCGCACCCGGACGACCGGGCCGAGCGCCTCGGCCAGCCGGGCGTAGGTCTCCTGCAGCACACCGGCCCAGGCGGGCGCGCCGAGCGCACCGGCCGTCCGGGAAGGAGCGACTGCCACCGCCACGAGGACCCCCTGCGCACGATTCGACATGGGCTTCGAATAGGTAAGCCTTACCTTAACAGTAGCGATCTCCCGGCGCGCCAGCCTCCCCTTCCGAACTCCCTTCCTCCGAACACGGGCGCAGCGGATATCTATGCGATTGCCCTTATGTATACGCACATGAGCGTATTGTCTGACCGCCGGGGTGCGCTGCTACGTTCTCCGTAGCAGCGAACCCCCTTGCACCAGGCGGGAGTTACGTCTGATGCAGGGCTGGTTCTCCCTCCCAAAAAAGAGGAGAAGCTCATGAAGAAGGCGTACGAGACCCCTGCCCTCACCCGGCGCGGCGACTTCCGCACGAAGACCGGCCTGCTGGCGAAGAACGGGAACGACCGCCTCATCTTCAGCAAGAACTGAGGCCGGGCAGCTGATCGCACGCCATGGCGTCATCGCATGATCATGCGGCGGCGGGCCGGGGCGGCGCGTGCTTCGCGGTCCTTCCGGACTGCGAGGACGCGCTTGCCGCGGCCCGTCGTCTGCCCCGCCGCCCCGGAACGCGCACCCTCGACCACCCCTCCGGCAGGCCCTGGATCACCGGTCACTGGAGCGACGAGGAGTGCACCACCGCCGCCACCCGGCGAGCCGCGCTCGCCGTGCTGGGCTGCTGCCCCGTCACCGCCGACGTACTCCGGCGCCACGCCGACCGGCTCACCGACCTCGCCCGGCTCGACGACCTCGCCCGCACCCTGCCCGGCAGCTTCCATCTGGTGGCCTCGCTGGACGGGCGGACGCGGATCCACGGCCCGGCCTCCGGCCTGCGGCTGGTCTTCCACGCGTCCGTCGAGGGCGTCCGGGTGGCCGCGAGCGCGGCCGACCTGCTCGCACGGGCCGCAGGTCACGGCCCGGACCCGCGCGAACTGGCCCTCCGCCTGCTGTGGCCCCTCCCCCACCCGCTGTACGAGACCTCCGTCTGGCAGGGCGTGAGCGCCGTCCCGCCCGGAGAGGCCCTGCACCTGTCGGCCGACGGGCGCACGGCCCACACCTCGCGCTGGTGGACGCCGCCCGAGCCGGTGCGCCCGCTGTCCGCCGGCGCACCGGCCGTCCGTCAGGCGCTCACCGACGCCGTGGACGCCCGCACCCGGCAGGGCGGAGTGGTCAGCTGCGACCTCTCCGGCGGCCTGGACTCCACGTCGGTGTGCTTCCTGGCCGACCGCTCCCCCGCCCACGTGATCGCCAACACCTGGCCCGGCCGCGACCCCGCCGACGACGACCTCGCCTGGGCCAAGAGGGCGGCGGGCCACCTGCCCGGCGTCGAGCACGTCGTCTGGGACGCCCACGCCTCCCCCCTGGTCTACACCGACCTGCTGGACATCGACGACCCCATGGACGAGCCGACCATCGGCGTGATGGACCGGGCCCGCGTGCTGCACCACCTGCCCGCGCTCAAGGAGCGCGGCTCCCGGCTGCACCTGACCGGCATCGGCGGCGACCACGTCGCCTGGTGCTCGGAGGCGTACTACCACCGGCTGCTGCGCCGCCGGCCGCTGCTGGCCCTGGGCCGGCTGCGCGGCTTCAAGGCCCTGTTCACCTGGCCGCTGTCCGGCATGACACGCGCCCTGGCCGACTCGCGCCCCTACGGCAGGTGGCTCGCCGACGCCGCGGACCGGCTGTACGGCCCGCCGCCGGCCCCCGTGGCGGGCGCGCTCGGCTGGTCCTCGCCACCGCGGCTGTACGACTGGGTCACCCCCGACGCCACCGCCCTCGTGCGCGGGGCCATGACCCGGGCGGCGGCCACCGCCCGTCCGCTGCACCCCGACCGGGGGCTGCACGCGGACCTGGAGGCGATCCGCACCTGCACCCGGATCATCCGCCTGTGGGACGGCATGGCGGCCCGGGCGGGCCTGCCCATGGCCTCGCCCTTCTTCGACGACCGGGTGATCGAGGCCTCCCTCGCCGTCCGGCCCGAGGACCGGGTCACCCCCTGGGCGTACAAGCCCCTGCTCACCACCGCCATGCGCGGCATCGTGCCGGACGAGTGCCTGGCCCGCACCAGCAAGGCGCAGGCCTCCATGGACGCCGCCGACGGCCTGCGGCAGCACCGCGGCGACCTGCTCGCCCTGTGGGAGGACTCCCACCTGGCCCGGCTGGGCCTGGTCGACCCGGAGCCGCTGCGCGCCCTGGCCCGCCGCCCGACCGCTCCCGGACTGCAGGACGCGATCCTCTACACCACCATCGCCTGCGAGGTGTGGCTGCGCGCGCAGGCCCGCGACACCGACCGCGACACTCCGCCGGCCCCCGGCCCGGCGCAGCAGCCCACGGCGTAGCAGCCCACGGCGAAGCAGGAGAAAGGGGTACGGCACATGGCACTGCGGCTCAGCGCCGGCATCTGCACCGCCACCACCGCATACGGCACCGTCCTGCTCGACCAGCACAGCGGGGAGTACTGGGAGCTCAACCCCTCCGGCACCCTCGTCGTCCGCACCCTGCTCGACGGCGGCGACGAACGGGACGCGGTGGACGCGCTCGTCGCGGAGTTCGACATCGACCGCGCCCGGGCGACCCGGGACGTCCTCGCGCTCACCGAGCAGCTGCGCACCTGCGGACTGGCCTCGTGAGCACCCCCAGCGCCCTGACCCGGCCCACGGACGTACCGCTCGGCCGGCGCCTGGGCGCCCGGGCCGTGCTGCCGGCCGCCCTGCTGCTCGCCCGGCTGCGCCCCCACCGCATCCGGGCCGTCCTGACCCTCCTGCGCCGGGGGGCCACCCCGGCGACGGCCGACCGGGCACAGGCCGCCCGGGACGCGCTGTGCGCGGTCAGCCTCCACTGCGCCGGGCCCCAGGGCTGCCTGCCCCGCTCCCTGGGCGCGGCACTGCTGTGCCGCCTGTGGGGGGTCTGGCCCACCTGGTGCACCGGCGCGCGCGTCGTGCCGCCCTTCGCCGCCCACGCATGGATCGAGGCCGAGGGCCGGCCGGTGGGCGAGGGCGTGCCCGACGACTACTTCAGCCGCCTGCTGACCGTGCCACCCGCGGACGGGGGTGCCGGGTGACCGGAGGACTCGCCACCGACGCCGAGGCCCGCCCGGACCGGCCGGACGGGACGGCGCCCCCGCCCGACCGGGGCCGGGACAAGGCCGGCCCCGGGGCCCTGGCCACCATGGTGCGCCTGACCTCCGGCCACCGCCCGGCCGTCGCCGCCGCCACCGGGCTCACCCTGGCCGGCTCGGCACTGGGCCTGGCCCAGCCGCTGGTCGCCCGGCGCATCGTGGACGCCGCGGGACAGGGGGGCCTGCTGTGGCCCGTGCTGCTCCTCGTGGGCCTGTTCGCGGGCGAAGCCGTGACCGGCGCGGTGGGCCGCTTCCTGCTCGAACGGATGGGGGAAGGCGTGATCCGCACCCTGCGGCACGGCCTGGTCTCCCACCTGCTGCGCCTGGAGATGCGCACGTACGGCGAGCACCGCAGCGCCGACCTGATATCCCGGGTCACCACCGACACCACCGTCGTCCGGGAGGCCACCGCCCAGGCCGTCGTCGACATGGTGACGGGGTGCCTCGTCTCCGCGGGGGCCCTGGCCCTGATGGCCTGGCTCGACCCCGTCCTGCTCCTGCTGGTCGCCGTCACCCTCGCCGCCGCGGCCGCGGTGGTCGCCTGCCTGGTCTCGGGACTGCGCAGCGCCGCCGAGCACGCCCAGGGAGCCGTCGGCACCCTCGCCGCCGATCTGGAGCGGGCGCTCGGCGCCCTGCCCATGGTGCGGGCCCACTGCGCCGAGGCCCGCGAGGCCGAGCGGATCGGCACGCGCATCGACGCCGCGTACCGCACCGGCGTGCGCACCGCCAAGCTGTCCGCCGTCATGAACTCGGCGGCGGAACTCGCCATCCAGGGGTCCTTCCTGGTCGTCCTGGTCATCGGCGGGCTGCGCGTCGGCGACGCCGGCTCGCTCGGCAACCTGGTGGCCTTCCTGCTGTACGCCTCCTACCTGGTCGTCCCGCTCTCCTCCGTCTTCCACGCCGTCGGCCTCGTCCAGCGCGGCATGGGCGCCTACCGGCGCATCGACCAGGCACTGCGCCTGCCCCAGGAGCCCGCCGGCCGCACCCGCCCCCCGGCCCCGGCCCCCGTGCGCCGGCCCGCCGGGGCCCTCACCCTGCGCGACGTCCACTTCGGCTACCGCCCCGGCCGGCCCGTCCTGCGCGGGGTCTCCCTGTCCGTACCGCACCACGGCCAGATCGCACTGGTGGGCCGCTCGGGCGCCGGCAAGACCACGATCTTCTCCCTCGCCGCCCGCTTCTACGAGCCCCAGGAGGGCGTCCTGCTCTTCGACGGGCGGCCCGCCCCCGAGATGACCCGCCGGGAATGCCGCGAGCGCATCGCGCTGGTCGACCAGAACACCCACGTCGTGCACGGCACCCTCTGGGACAACATCACCTACGCGGTGCCCGGTGCCGACGCGGCCGAGGTCGACCGGGTGGTGCGGCTGACCAACCTCACCGACGTGGTCGAACGCCTCCCCGGGGGGCTGGCCTGCAACCTCGGCGAGCGCGGGGCCACCCTCTCCGGTGGCGAGCGCCAGCGCGTGGCCCTCGCCCGCGCCCTGCTGACCCGGCCCTCGCTGCTGCTGCTGGACGAGCCGACCTCCCACCTCGACGCGATCAACGAGGCGGCGCTGAGCAAGGTCATGCGGGACATCGCCGGGGAATGCGCGCTGCTGGTCATCGCCCACCGGCTCTCCACTGTCCAGAACGCCGACCGCATCTACGTGCTCGACGCGGGGCGCGTGATCGCCTGCGGTACGCACCTGGAACTGCTGCGGCGCAGCGCCGCGTACCGCGAACTGGCCCACGCCCAGACGCTGCGCGGTACCGGCCCGGATTCCGGC
Source organism: Streptomyces luteosporeus (assembly GCF_039532865.1). Taxonomy (NCBI): domain Bacteria; kingdom Bacillati; phylum Actinomycetota; class Actinomycetes; order Kitasatosporales; family Streptomycetaceae; genus Streptomyces; species Streptomyces luteosporeus. The sequence continues at coordinate 217 of NZ_BAAASL010000012.1, read as the reverse complement.
TCCGTCGAGTAGCGCCTTCTTCGGCCGAGGGTGAGGCGGAGGGTGCCGGGATGTGAGCCCGCCCATGAGACCTGGATCACCTATGAAAGAGGGCCGTTGGTATCGGCCGACGTCGTGGCCCTGACGTGTGCTCGGGCACGAAAGAAGGCCGTATTGGGGGGCTTTGCCAGGGGTTTCGAGCGCCGCTAACAATGGCTGAGTCGCACGGCGCCGTCCG